>JAYVVL010000422.1:0-20714 GCA_043787035.1 Synechococcales cyanobacterium | reverse complement strand
TGGCTTAAATCCGCTAGCAATACACATGGGTGCTCTCGATCGATCGAATTGTCTTTGACAATAAGCACTGTGCAAATAGGATAAACCATGCGCGCTCCTTGGAAAATGCTCCTCTAATAAAGATAATTCATAACTGAATTGTATAGTTGAAGCTTATATTCTCTATACAATACTAGAGATGAGAAAGGTTTGTAAAGATCTAATTTTAAGTACAACTTTGAGCAACTGTTAGCTTCTGCGCACCCGTCACACTCTAGATTGATCAGAAACGGTTTTAAATCTAAACGATTGGGGCGTTTCAAGCAGTTCCTCTATCTAAGGGAATAGCAATCTAATGGAGGAATGACATCCTAATTTCTAATTTCTTCCGGTTTCCTAAAGATTTCAAACGAGTACTGTATCCGATCAAATACAGATATGACCTATAGCCATTCCAAATTTAGATGCGATCGACGAATCCAATAGGTCTCCGAGATATTCCCAAAATATTCCCGGAAGCTCTCCGAAAGATCTTTATGTAAGCACCGTTCCGATCGGAAATATCTATGCCACTTGGATGCCACTTGCGCCCCCAAGTTATCGTAAAATTTAAACCGTGAGAAACCGTGAGCGGATCAGCAGGAATCGTTATTATGACCCAACAGCAAACTATAGAATCTCAGCTAGAATCTCAGCTAGAGCCTCAGATAGAACCCCAGCTTGAGCCTCAGCCAGAGGCGATCGTTCCTAAATCGCTGATTTTCTATCAAGCCGTTGGTCTGATCCAAGCTGAACTCCGCCGTAATGAGGATGGCTCGTATTCCTTGCAATGGCACGATCGGACGTGGAACGCCTACCTCCGCAAAAAGATCCTAGCCACCGTCGAGATGCTTCTAGACCAGACCCTGTACTGGCGCGTCTACCCCCACACCACTCACACAAAAGACGGCTTTGTGGTCAACCGTTTTACCGTTGTAAGTCAGCCGACCTGTCCCGGTACTCCCATTGATGGTCAATTTAAACTGGCAGGCTGCTGGGAATCGCTGCCCCGTTGGCAAAATGAACCCGTTCGGCAATCGTTTTTCAGCGTCTACCGCAATCCTGATCGAGACAAACGTCCTCCCGAGAAGTCCTATAACCAGCATTACTCTTTAAATTGGGACGAAGAACCCTTCATTCCCGGTCCCGGCAAAATTCTGCCCTGGCACGCGATTCTAGCCAAACTTCAGCCTGATGGCATCTTCGACTTTATTGAGCTAACCAATGGACCACTACCCGCACCCGATCGCATTCGACACACTAACTTCGATCGGGCCAAATCCACCCGAAACAACACTCCGTCGGAAACCGATGAAAGCAACCTTGAAAAAACACCTCGAATCTCCCCTCCACCTCCCATTCTAGGGAAGAAGGCAACTCCAAAATCCTCGCCGAAACTGTCAGACGAGGTAGTAGAGTCGGCGATCGTTGAGCCTGAATAATGATGTTAAGTGAATTAGGCTAGTTGTGCGCGGGGAGTCGGATTTGGAATAGGCTCCCTTTGCCGAGTTCGGATATGACGGTAATGGTGCCGGAATGAATCGTTACAATGCGTTCGACCAAGTGCAACCCTAAACCACTGCCTGATTGACGATGCTTTCCTGTATGGAAGCGTTGAAAAATATTCTTTTGTTCTGCTACTGACATCCCGACTCCCGTATCTCTAATCTCGATGAAGACCCAGCCATTGAGAGCTAACATCTCATCGGCATGCTCTTCAAATCTTAGTTTTACCTCAACCTGGCCCGCATCTGTAAACTTTAGCGAATTCCCCAGAAGATTAGAAACCATTCGACGAATCTCTAAACAATCGCCGAGGACTTTGAACGACTTGGGATTTGAGACTTCTTTGAAAGTGATGAGCTTAATAGACTTATAGTCGGCGAGGGGTTGGAGTTCTTGGGCCACTTCTTGAATAATCTCCCCCATATCACAGGGACTCATGGTCAGGGTCTTAGTACCTGACTCATACCAATGGACTTCGAGCAGCGTATTGACGAGATCGAGCAGGTTTTGGTTGCTGCGACTCATGGCCGCAACGGCATCGTGCATCTCAGACGAAAGGGGACAAAAGGCTTCTTGCTCAAATAACTTAAACATCAAGTTAGCAGCGACCAAGGGCGTTCGTAAATCATGGGTGAGGTGAGCAATGAAGTCGGCCCGTTGCAGATTTTGAGTTTCGATTTGGGCGCGTTGTTCTTCGAGATCTTTGTTTTGTTGCAGCAGCAATGCATTGTTAAGCTCAAGCTGTTGGCTTGTTTCTATAACTTCTTGCTCAGCTCGATAAATGCGAATCGAATTGCGTAAAATCTGAGGTAGAGTCGTCGTCGAAATATTTGATTTGGAGAGGTAGTCGGTGGCCCCGGCTTTCATGAGATCGACGGCAATTTGTTCATCGCCCTGTCCGGTGAGAACGACTAGCGGATGTTGGACCTTCAGACGACAAGCGCCTCTCACCAAGAAAAGGCCGTTTTGGTCAGGGAGGCCATAGTCTAGAAAAGTACAGTCAAACTGATGGTTAGAAAGCAACTCGATTGCTTCCATGCAGGTGCCTGCTTCCGAAAAAATTAGCGATAGTCCAGACTTGGAGAGCGCCCGCTTGACGGAAATTCGATCGACTTCATCATCATCCACAATCAAAATACGAAGTGGCTCTTTCTCAAGGCTTTCCTCAATATAGGTATAGGCCGATTCATCACTCATGGCATTTCACATAGAGTCCAATAATGGTTTAATGTAACCATATGTTCAACAAAGGCACTAAACGAAATAGGCTTGAGAATGTATCCTGCCACATTTAGATGATAGGCTTGAATGCGATCTTTTTCTTCATTAGAGGTTGTGAGAATGACGACCGGAATGTCCCCAATGGTCGAATCGGCTCGCAGTGCCTTCAAGAACTCTAGGCCATTCATTTTGGGCATGTTCAAGTCTAGTAAGATAATCCGACGATCGATCGGAATCAGTGATGGCTTCCCAGCTTCACCACGCAACATGTTCAACGCTTCTAGTCCATTACCCGCGACATAAAGTGGATTTATAATATTTCCTTTTCTAAACGCTCGTTTGACCGTCATCACATCAACTTCGTCATCTTCAATCAGTAGAATATTCAACATGAGGTTCTTTATCATTGGATTTAACACCAAATGGGGTAGGGGCGTTAGGGGATTGTTTGAGCCAAGTAAACCAAAATGTAGCACCATTTCCCACTGTGGATTCTAATCGAATGATGCCGCCTTCAGCCGTTACAATTTTTTTAATAATCGCGAGTCCAGCCCCCATGTTTTCTTGTAAATCGCGTGCTTTTAGCGTTTGAAATATTGTGTAGATGCGCTCTTGAAACTGAGCATCGATTCCATCACCATTGTCAGAAATCGCAAACTCGTATCGATCGCCTAGATCAACGGCAGATACACCAATTATACCCATCTTCGTCGGATGATGTCGAATGGCATTGTCAATTAGATGGGTGAAGACTTGCTGAAGTGGTTGTCGTCGGGTCAGCATCGTGGGCATGGGAGCAACAATTACAGTAGTAAACGTACTAGGCGGGTCAAGGGTTTGTAGGATTTCAGTCAGCAGACTATGCACATCTACGACGGTAACTGGGGCTGAGTGGCGACCCGCTCTTGAGTATTCAAGAAGACTATTCAGGAGTGACTGCATCCGAGTCACTCGGCTACGTAGAAGCTTCATGTTCGATCGTGTTTCGTCGGTCAACGATGGACCGAAATCGTCTTCAATCCATTCAGATAAGTTTGCAATGGCCCGCAGCGGGGCTTTTAGGTCATGGGATGTGATGTGGGCAAACTGATCTAACTCGCGGTTACTGCGGAGTAGTAACTGATTGCTGGTGTTAAGCGAATTATTAAGATTGGCTAGTTGAATCGCTTTCGCTTGGAGTTTCGCGGCAATCTGTTGACGGCTGGTGATATCCCGAATGATCACCAGCCGATCGTTGTCGAGCATAATGCTACTTATGGACGCTTCAATGGGAAAGCAGTCCCCATTCTTGCGTTTTCCGATGGCCTGCCAGATTTCGCCCACTGGAGGAGCCATGCTGGTAAGCATATTGTCTGAGGCAGCGTCCCCGAGGCGATGACGATAATCATCAGTGGAGTAATACAACAGCCGTTGAGTGATGTCCGCTTCCTGCTGAAGAAGTCTTTGCCATTGCCAGCCCACAACGCCGGTAGGATCATAGCCAAACATGTTGGCTGCTGCCGCATTGAAGCTCTGGATTTTGCCTTGAACATTAATAATTACGACGCCATCAATCACATTGGCTACGATCGCCTCAATCAGATTACGGCTCTCACTAAGATGAAGTTCACGTTGTTGTAACTCTCTCCCTAACTGCCGAAGAAGTCGAATGGTTAGGGCAGTCCCGAACAAACTCAGTACAATCCCAAGCCACATTATATTGGCATTCATCGATTGTTGGTTTTGAAGTGATTGCGTCCGAAGAGCAAGAATACGGCGTTCTTCAACTTCAAACTGCCCAATGGCCACACGAAATTGGTCCATGACTTGTTTCCCCGCAAGGAGACGCTCTTTCACCACTAGAAAACTGCTGAGGTCCTCATTGTTCACTCGCTCCACACTCGCCTGCAATAAGCTCATTCTGTCCCGCGCGATCGTATCTAAAAGCTTGACCTGCTGGACTTGAGAGGGGTTATCTTGGACAAGCTGCTCTAGGTCTATTAGCGTTTGCTCTAGTGTTTTCAATGCAATTTCATATGGCTCAAGAAAAGTTTGTTCTCGACCAATGTAGTAACCCCGCACACCTGTCTCTGCATTCAGTAGGCTAACCAGTGTGCTCTGGCTCTTGACTAAAACCTGGTTAGTCCGATCGACATACTGCTGCGCCTCGATCATTCGTTTTCGGAGAATAGTATCTGTCACAACTGCTCCCATCAAGCATCCTAGCGGGATCAAAATTGCAAGAATCCCACGACAATCAATCGGAAGTCGTTTCCAATAATTTTTAATTCTTTGTAAATTTGTGACGATGGAGTTCATGAATGGCCCTAAGTGCGAAGCCCCTAAGCATCATCTGATGTAACGTATTGATAACTTGATGTATGGGTATGTCGTATTTGAAGTTAATGACTTTATCAGGATATCCAGAACAAGTAGTGTACTATTACATAAACATTCTACCATAAATGAGAAGTTACTCATTTACTTAAAGGTTGTTAGACATGAATGATATTCGCATTGCGTTAATTGAAGATCATGATGTGGTTCGGATTGGTCTCCGGACAGTCCTCCAAAATCAAGACGGGATTCAGGTGGTGGGAGAAGCGACCAATGGTCAACAGGGGCTTATGTTATTACAGACAACTCCCGTGGATGTGGCCTTGGTTGATGTGGGCCTGCCTGGAATAGATGGAATAGAACTGACCCAACGGTTTCGACAATTCCAACTAGAGCAAAGTCAGAAAGAAGAAATGCAGTTCCAAAAAAACCCTGTAGAAGGCTCTGAGCAACAGGATTCTCCCCAACGGGTTAAAACCAAAGTCCTAATGCTGACCATGCTTGGCAATGAAGAAACGGTACTGGCGTCCTTCGCTGCTGGAGCTGATTCCTACTGCATGAAAGACATTGCCATGGAACAACTGATTGAGGCCATTCGGCTGACTCACAGCGGAAATGCCTGGATTGATCCCTTGATTGCAAGTATTGTTTTGAGGCAAATGAAACAGGGCATGGTTGTTCTACCTGAGAAACACACAATTGAAATCCGATCGGTCGAACCTGAATATGAACAAGTTTTAGCAGCCGATCCCGTCACCGATCGTGAACGAGAAGTCCTAGAACTCATCGTTGCAGGCTGCACTAACGTTGTCATTGCAGAGCGCCTCTACATCACCGTAGGCACCGTCAAAACCCACGTTCGCAATATCTTATCCAAGCTCTGCGCTGATGACCGAACCGAAGCCGCCGTCAGAGCATTGCGATCGGGCATTATTTCTTAGAATGGTGTTTGAAAAGTCTAAGGTCGTGACAACAAGTACCCGCTCCCCCTAAATAAAGGGGACTATGAGAAGAACTGTACTCTTTCATCCTTCCTGTTCTAACTCATGTTCCCCCCTTTTCAAGGAGGTTAAGGGGATTCCCGTTCCGGGAGGCTATGCCAATGGGTGTTTTGATACTCACAAAAGAACTTTCCAAACCTCCTCTAAGACTTCCCGAAAGATTAAGGCGATCGGGTCGTCGCGACCGCAAGGTCTAGTTTTTGCTGTAGCGCATCCAAAATAACCTGTGGATCAGTCGTTTGTTTCATAGCTTCCGCCTCCACATCATCGCGGTTTTTGACATTGGGTAAATCGGTTCGCAGTTCTTCAACCAATGAAATCAGCTTCGTTATTTTTTGTTCAGTGAGTAAGTTAAGTTGCAGCATGAGGTGCGATCGCTCCTCGCTGAGTTCTTCTTGGCGGGTTTGATAGATCAATACACCAGTCGAAATCAGTAATGCTGCAACCTCAAGTCCCTGATCCCGGACATCAAACAATGGGAAGTTCTTAGGCAAAACATCTTGCCTAGCCAAATGACTACAACCTCCCCAAACCAAAAAGAAAATGATTTGGAAATACAGGAACTGAGGCCGACGAAAAATGGCTGTTACCCGATTTAGAAATCGGCCCTCAACCGTTGAATTTTGCTGATGCTGATCTTGATGCAACGCGATCGTTTCGACATTCTTAACGATTTGATCCGGTAAGATTTCGATCGACTTAATCAGTAAATCCGGACTCTCTTCAGGTTCCATCAAGTCCTCTTGTTGAAATTGGGCTAGCATTAGTTCAAATCCTTAGATTGCTGTATCCACACCGACACCGACCCTGCATTTGTTGAGAATTCGGCCCAACCTTCATCATCGGTCGTCACTGACTCCTTCACCTGTTCCGTCACATCCACATAAACACAGTTCGGATGCCCCACATTCATCCGCTTGCTTCCACCCTCACCATTGGTCAAAACAACCGCCATGCCGCCGGGATGCTCAGCATCACCCATTCTCACCCAGCCGATCGTGCTGGGATGATCGAAGTAATCGTGCTGTTCACCGTAAGCAAACGTCTTTCGAGCATAGAGAAAATGATCTAGCACGACCTGGTGAGAATCCATCCATATCTCATATTCATTGCCATCCTTACCCACATCCTTGTACTGTGCGCCGTAGTAATCGCCATAAAAAATACAGGGATAGCCACCTTCACGCAGCAAAATCAACGCATAGGCTAGCGGTTTGAACCAAGCCTCAACGATGGACTCTAAGGACTGAAGCGGCTGAGAATCATGATTTTCAACTAGCGTCACGGCTAGCGCAGGCTGATCTTTAACTAAGGTGTTGTCAAAAATGGTTCGTAAGTCATAGGTTTCTCCCGCTTGACTTGCCACATGAAGATTGTAGTGAAGCGGTGCATCAAACAAACTAATCTTGCCTTCGGTCGTCTCAATAAAATTATTGAGCGCTTCAATCTCATAGGACCAGTATTCGCCCACCGCAAATAGATCCCGTTTGGCATACTCTTTAACATGGTTCATCCAATCCTGAAAAAATTTGGCTGACACATGCTTCACCGCATCAAACCTAAACCCATCTACATGAACAGTATCAATACACCATTCACCCCAATACTTCAATTCCTCCACGACCTCCGGGTTCTCCATATCCAGATCGCAACCCATCAAGTAGTCAAAATTCCCCTTTTCTGAATCTACATTTTGATCAAACGACTTCCCTTTCAGCAGATACACCGCCGTCTCGCCCTGATTGTAATCATTTTGGTCCACTGCATCAAAATGCCACCAGTGCCACTCCATTTTGGAATACTTTCCCTCTCGGGCTGGAAACGTAAAGTGAGTCCAAGCTTTAATGGTCTGATACTCCCCCACGGTCGAATTTCGATCGTCCATATTGAAGGGCGTTGCTTCCACTTCCTCTGCCGCATCTGCGCCCATTTTGTGGTTGAACACGACATCCGCATAAATGCGAAGTCCGGAGTCCCGAGCCACTTTAACCGCCTTGACATATTCGTCTTTTGTTCCGTACTTGGTTCGCACAGAACCTTTCTGGTCAAACTCACCTAAATCAAAGATGTCATAGACACCATATCCCACATCCATCCCCCCACCAATTCCCTTGTAGGCTGGCGGCAACCATAAAGACGTGATACCACTCTCTGCCAACTTGCTCGCCTTCTCTGCGACCTGATTCCAGAGGCTCCCATCATCTGGACTGTACCAGTGGAAGTACTGCATCATCACACCATTTGGATCAGATGTATCAGACATTGTTGTTCTCTCTAAGGTCGTAAGGTTGATAGCTAACGCACAGTATAAACATTTCTAGCGCAAGCGAATTATTAAGTTCGTCACAGCGAACGCGTAATCTGAGAAACAACTTTATTCATTCCCCTATTTTCTAGGGAGTTATCCTGACTTGTCTATCAAGTCTTTGGGGCATCTATTAGAACGAGCAATACTGCCTAATCTATCTCTATTGGATGATAGAGAACCTTTCAGAACCTATCTAAAGAGAGAAAATGTCAAACAATTATGTTTTTTGTCTATAAAGGTAGTATTTTCGACGGAATTACGTCACTTTTCTAGGACGATCGGTGGGCGATCGGAAGAGATGTGTTGTAGAGCGAGTCCGGCAATGGAGGGAGACTCAGCCTATTCTATTGAGTTTGAAGCTCTCTCTATGCATGGATTTATAGATCAGAAGTTTGTCAGTATAACTAATGAGGTTAGGTCAATTTTGGGAGTCCGACAAATGAACATAACGATGAACGTAAACGTGTCAAGCTCAATGGCTATGCTCAAACGACGTTTTGCACAAGTTGCTAGTGTATTGCTACTCATGGGCGTCATGTGGCAAAGTATGGCATTAAGCGCAAATGCATCCAGTTTTCTAAACCAGAATGGTCCAGCGCCCATGGTTGCGGCAAGTACAAACAGCATGGCTAAGCAAGTCTCTGGCAAAGTCGATCGAATCAAAGGTGCCGCTGAAGAATCAATGGGCAGAGCTGATCAAATCAAAGGTGCGGCCAAAGAGTCAATGGGCAGAGCGCAGTCCAAGATGGAAGATAAAGGAGGTGATGTCAAACGAAATATGAAAAGCAGTGCTAGGGCAACTAAGACTGCTGTAGACAATACGGCATCCAAAGCCGGAAATTCGGCTGAAAATGCTGTAGACGCCGTCAAAGACTTCTTCGGTCAATAGATTTAAGCCCCATTATCAGAGAACCATAACTATGCGTACTATCAATATCGGTCTGACAGAGCAACAGCGTCAAGGGGTGATTGATCTCCTCAACCGAGACTTGGCTGATGCTTACTTACTGTTGGTCAAAACCAAGAAATTTCATTGGGATGTTGTGGGTCCACAGTTTCTAACGCTGCATAAGCTTTGGGAAAACCACTACAACGTACTTACCATCAATATTGATGCTTGTGCAGAACGAGTTCGAGCCTTGGGTGGTTATCCCATTGGTACTATGAAAGGATTTTTGGAGTTAGCCTCTTTGAAGGAGCATCCAGGCGACGTACCAATGGCATCCCAAATGGTAAGTGCCTTAGTTGATGATCATGAACAAGTGGTCCGAAACCTGCGGAGTCATATTGATTCCTGTAGCGAAAGCTTTCACGATCAAGGCACCGCAGACTTCTTGACGGGGTTGATGGAGCAACATGAAGAAATTGCTTGGATGCTACGATCGTTCATAGAAGGAGATGCCGTTGTTGCTAATGGCGATCGAGCAGGATATGCAGAGCGATCGAAAGTAGGCGTTTAATCCAGATCCGATCACTCCTTAATAGGGATGCCCTAATCTAATATTTTGTTCCTCTACCGATCGGCTTATATTGGTACTTTATTTCAGTGGACTTAGTAGACCAATAAGTAGAGTAGCAAATAAGGTCTTTAGTAGAGGGATATTGTTAGGTAAAGGCTGTATAATAAGTGCAGTCTAACGAAAAGTCGAAGAAGTCTAGCCAAGCAATCTAGTTTCAGACCATTCCACAGACCATCTGTTCAAATTCATCACACATAGAGAGATTGTTATGAGCATTGAAAACCGTGCAAAGGCAGCAGCTGAAAAAACTGAAGGCGTAGGCCAAGAACTCGTCGGCAAGGTCACTGGTAACTCCGAAGACAAGGCTGCTGGAAAAGCTAAGCAAAGCATGGGGAAAGTTCGAGACGGAATTGAAGATGTAAAAGATGGCATTGTAGATGCGGCTCGAAAAGTGTCGGATAAAGTCCATGATGTTGTTGAAGAAGGAAAGGATAAGCTTAATCGTTAAGGATTGATTAGGCGCTGTGCTTAATGAGCTTATTTCGGAGTGAATCCCTTTCTAAGTCTTTAATCTATATCTGTTATGGAACTTAGGCAGACTCTGCCTAAGTTTTTTATTAAAGACTTCAAGGTTAGTCTCTCTCTTTTGGCTTAACGAACGATCGTAGAGTTCATTCAAGTGGGTGAAAGACCCTTTTGTTAGGTCTGATATGATTTACTCATAGCAATCAATTAGCAATCTGGTAGAAATCCATCGCTATGGGGAAACCCATGGCTTGGAAACTATCTAATTCAAATTCAACAGGGTTTCTACTCAATAGGGCCAAGGACTTGACGATGTTGCAAACTAAAATGACACCCCATGATTTAAACCAGCTCCAGCAATTTCGGATTGAGCGATTTTTGCAATTCTTTGCATCTAGCCTACAGCGATCGACCATTCATATTGATGCTGATAATGTGCTGATCGTACATTGTCCACCTTCAGCCATTATCGATGAGTTAATGGATGAACTAGAGGATTTACGAGGTTATGCTTTGCTCATTTTAGGGGTAAGAAAGACTGTCTTCTACTTTTGTCAGGAAGAAATCTTAAATGCCGACATCTGTGCAAGTTCTTATTCGCCATCGACCCTGTAATCCAAATCTACGGTCTAGGTCTTAATTTGACTCTATTCAGCCGTAAATTCCGTCTTTCCTTCTTTTTTGATTACGTCAATCACTTATACCTCCAACTGAGAGATCAATTATGAATATTATTGCTTGGATCATTCTCGGATTATTAGCTGGTGCAATTGCAAAGGCGATCGTTCCGGGCCGTCAAGGTGGAAGCTGGATTTCCACCATGCTTCTAGGCGTTGTTGGAGCTTTCATTGGTGGAACACTGCATACGTTCACTCAGACTGGGACGCTCCAGCTTACTGCACCCGGATTGAGTATTCCTGGGGTATTTGTTGCCGTTCTAGGTGCAATTATCGCAATTTTCCTATATGGCCTGATTGCACGAAGCGATGCTTAGGCTGCTAGACTCTAACCGTGGCTAGTGGTTTCTTGTTGTTTACTGATTAAAGGGATTTTCCTATGAAATACATTTCTGCATTACTGACCCATTTCCGACCTGCAACAATCCTTTTGTCTACACTGTTAGTTACGGTCTTGTTCTTTTCTAGCGGGTTCTCTGCACTTGCAGCCAAGAGTATGCCAACGAAAGGGACTGTCCAGCTCAATAAGATTGAGGCAAAAACTCAAGAAGCGATCGATTCTCCTGCAATGACGGCCAAGGAAATTGCGGAACGCGCCAAAGGTGGACTTAATGAAGTTCAAGGAAGTGCCGATCGTAATAAAATGTACCGATCCAAAGACGTAGAGTTACCTGCTGTGAAGCAGGCCGAAAAGGCGATTCAGAATATGAAGAGCAAGTAAATTATCTAAATTCAATAACATTATAAATCTGTCTTCATAGACCCAGAACTTCTCTTGGTCCGTGAAGACAGATTTTTAATAGTTTGTTATTTGCTTTGAATCACTAACACGTCACAGGATACGTGATGCAATACATAGTGGCTGACACTCCCCATAAAGAACTCACTGACGCTGCTTAATCCTCGACGGCCAACAATGACCAGATCCGCATTCCAAGTCTCAGACAAAGAACAAATCATCTTCCCTGGATCGCCAATGCTCTGTGTAAATTCGACCGAGACTCCGGCTGCATTTGCCTTCTGCTCTAGCACTTTCAGCTTCTCAAGACCTGCGTTCTCCCGTTTGTGCCAATTATCCCGGTAAGCATAAACGTCCACAGCCGGAAGACCCACGTAAGGATCCATTGGGTACACGTCATCAAACGGAGCTAGCACACTCTGAACCATCAATTCTGAGCAGTTATTTTCTGCCAGGTTGAGGGCCTTCTCAAAAACCGCTGCACTCGATTCAGAGTGATCGATCGCAACTAATATCTTGTTAAACATTAACAGACCTCATCGTAATATCAAAATCAATGGCATGGCCAAATTATTTGAAGATTGGCCGTAACTGAGCTAAAAAGACGCTTATCAATCACTATCTACTGCACTGTAATTCAGAATTGTGGCGTTGAGTAGATTAGAGTTGATGCTCTTATTATAACGTAAATGGCAGAATGATTGGAAAGTCAAACCTGAATGAAGCTATAATATACGGCCAAAATAAATCAAAATGCGTAGGAGCGACTAAAGTGCTCTATTCCAATCGGTTAATTAGCGCTCAAGACTGCTAAATTAGGATGATGTGATTACAGATCCTTAACCAGTTCACATCATGACGGCTTTTAGCCCCACCCAGCCTGTTGTCCGTGTCAAGCAAGATGCGATGGATGTTCAAGATCTCGAAGGACTTCTACGCATTAACATTCAAGTAAAAGATAAGACATTACTGTACGTCTTTTATACCCGTATTGATCAAGTCTTCATTTTGTGGGGGATTATATGCGCGATTATATTTTTGACCGCTCAATTTTTGACGATCGGATGGACTGATCAAGCCGTTATCTGGTCAATTTTGACGCTGTTTGGCTCTTGGGGAACCTATCGTTTGGCCTGGTATTGGGTGAGCGTAGAGCGTAAGCGGTGGGTGGTTTATACCTGGATAGGGCTGATGATAGTTGGTGTAATGGTAACGAATTGGAGTATTTTTAGCGATGGCTGGGTCGTATTACCACATCTTTCTTTGCTGTGGCTAGGGTTGAGTGCGATTGGATATCTCATCACAGGATGGGGGCTTCGATCGAGGGCATTTCTTTCGTGCGGAATGTTGCATTTGATGGCGATCGCTTTACTGTCCTGTGTCTCAACATGGCAGTTTCTCTTTAGCGGATTGATCAGTGCTGGGAGTCTATTTTTTATGGCTTCGTTCCAATGGGATATGTACTCTGATCCTGATTCTCAGCTTCTAACGGAAAAACAGAAACAGTTCAACCTAGATCAAGCAGAAAAACGAGCGTCAAGCTTATAAAGGAATACAGAAGCAGGGCGTTTTTTATGCCTATTCCTGTATTCCAATCTCGCCTGTACATCAGCTACGATAATGAAATGAACTGAGCGAATCATTGTACATTTCTCAGTATGTTTGGTTAAACAGCTATTTTCCGTATTCGTTAGCAAGATTAATGAATACACTAGATGGGGGTTTTGTCGTTGTGCCCCAATATTGCCGATCGAAGGAGAGCGTCGTCAGAAAGGCAAGTAGTGGCGAAAATAGCGGCCAAAAGGCCATTGTATGTACATCGGAATCCATCGATAACACAGCTAGTGTAGAGTTTTTGTCGCATCCTCTACTTAGTCTCTACCAATGGGGAATTAAACTTCCCATCAGAACGATCGCACGTAGAGAATGGCTGTGTTATTTTAACAATAAGATTAACTTAAAACATTCACCAATCTGAAATTTAAAGTTGAGTCTTTGGATTTCCATTGGATGATTGTCAATTCTTTTCAAATCCGCCAAAAGGTACAGAGTAAATATTAGTTTTCTTCTTATATTGATGGAGCTTGTGAACGCAAGATTTAGCCCCTTCAACATTAGGAGAATGATCGATGAGCACTGAAACTTCTAGGCAGAGGCTGCCTGAAATTGATCCGACTGAGTTAGAAGATCCAAGAGCAATTTTTGCTGATAAAGATCGCTCTTTTTTAGAAAAAGTGATGGTAGAAGGTGGCTTTGCTGATCCTTATGACGCAAGAGATTTCACTGAAGTTGTATTTCGGATTATGCGGGACCTGATGACCACTGAAGCCGCTGATAGAGTTGCTGATGAACTGCATGAAGAGATGTTTCCTACTAAGGAAAAAGCGCTTCAGATGGAAGTGACAGATCTTTGGAAGGATACTAATCCATTAGTTGGATTTCTAAGCCGAGTCCGTCCACCATGGCAAGGCCCAGGAATTTTTAAGATTAATTCCGATCGATTCTTTTTTAGAGCTGCAAATGAGGGTGGACTAGAACGAGGACGAGAACACAAGGATGCCGATCGAAAGCGAGCTGTAAAAGCAGTCTTTGCAGCGACTAAGAAAGAGCTTTCCAAAGAGAGAATTGAAGAAATCTCGACCTGGTTACCTGAGGACGGTGTTCGGGAACTTTGGGCACAGGCGTAAGTAAGAGAGAAGCGATCGAATATCCATCCCATAGATGGGTGTATGTTTGATTGTTTCTCTAAATTCGTACAGCATTAGACTGCTTCATAGTGTAGAGATTCGTATGGATTATCACATTATTTATTTGTTTGTTGTTGGATTTCTAATCATGTTTGTAACATTAGGTTCGGGTTGGATTTCACGTCTCCCTCTTTCCTATGCTCTTATCTATTTAGTTGCCGGGATTCTGCTGAGTCCTTACGGATTTAATATCATTCAAATTCGTCCTGGAGCAGAGTTTTTAGAACGATTGACTGAGCTAGTTGTAATTATCTCGCTCTTTAGCTGTGGGCTAAAGATGAACCGACCACTTCAGGCTTGGGCTTGGCAATCAACAGCAAGACTCATTGGAATACTGATGCCAATTTGCATTTTTTCAGTTGCAGCGATCGGCTACTGGGGGATGGGCATGAGCGTTGGTGCAGCAATTTTACTAGGTGCAATTCTGGCTCCGACCGATCCCGTTCTCGCGTCAGAAGTCCAGATCTCTCATCCTGACGATCGCGATGAGCTTCGGTTTGGGCTGACCTCAGAAGGGGGCCTGAACGACGCTCTTGCTTTTCCATTTGTTTACTTTGGGTTGCGCTGGCTAAAGGATACTCAATGGCAAACTTGGATTACTGAGTGGGTCATGGTGGATTTGGTCTGGGCTATTGCGGCTGGGCTTGCCATGGGCGTTATTGTCGCTCGTTGTATTATTTGGGTGGACAAGAAGCTTCAGAAATTTCATCGAGTGGATGCTTTGATGGAAGATTTTGTAGGATTAAGTATTATTTTGCTCACCTATTCATTAACAGAATTCATAAATGGATACGGTTTCCTAGCTGTTTTTGTGGCAGGTATTACGACCCAACGGTGCTATCACGATCCACAGAAAAATCATTCTCAACTAGAATTTACTGAAACAATAGAAAAGCTCTCCGAAATTGGCACTATTCTCATACTGGGTTCACTGTTACGCATTGAACCGATCGTAAAATATTCTGGACAGGGACTTATTGTGGCGGGTTTACTGTTATTTGTCATTCGTCCGATCGGAGCTTGGATTAGTACGATTGGCCAGAATACAAATCCTATTCGTCCTTGGTTGTTGGGTTGGTTTGGGATACGAGGTGTTGGATCACTTTACTATTTATTCTATTCATTAGGGAAGGGGCTAAAGTCTGAAGTTGGAGAACAAGTCTCTTGGATTACGCTAATCACTGTCGTAATTTCAATAGTGCTTCATGGCATTACTTCAACGCCACTCATGAACTGGTACAATCAACGCATTGAAACTCGAAATCAACGACTAGCCGCATCGATCATGAGCAAATAATTTGTGATCTATAAAATAATTGAAAACACTTGTGAGGGATAAAATGAGAAATGCCTATTTGATTTTTAATCCTGTTGCAGGTCAAGGGAATGCAGAACAAGATTTAGCAACCATTCGATCGATCTTAGAACCCACTATCCATCTTGACGTTCATCTCACCACTGCTGAAATTGATGCAGATAAACTCGCTATTTATGCCGTTCAGGAAGGGGCAGAAGCCATTATTTCTTGTGGCGGCGATGGGACCGTTTCTGCCGTCACGACTGCACTAATGGGAACTGGAATTCCACTGGGGGTTATTCCTAGAGGCACCGCAAATGCCTTTGCTAATGCGCTAGATTTGCCTATGACGATAGAGGCTGCCTGTCAGACTATCTTAGCGGGTGACACACGGGTGATTGATGCGGCGACCTGTAACGACAAACCGATGGTTCTACTTGCTGGAGTTGGATTTGAAGCTGAAACGATCGATCACGCCGATCGAGAATCTAAAAATAGGTTCGGTCTTATGGCCTATGTTCTCGCTGGACTCGATCAACTTCAGCGATTAGAGAATTTTAAAGTGACGCTTGAAACTGAAGATAAAATTATTAACGTCACCGCCTGTGCGATTACAATTGCTAATGCAGCACCACCAACTTCAATTTTGGCTCAAGGTTCAGCCGACGTTATTTGTGATGATGGATTATTAGACATTACAATTATCGCACCTGCCAATAAAACTGGCGCAATTGCCGCGTCCTATGATCTGCTGACATCAGCGCTGAGAGGAAATGCAACGACTCGACCTGATATTGGATATCTACGATCGAAGAAGATTACCATTACGACTGACCCACCTCAGAAAGTAGTGGTTGATGGTGAAATGACGGGCACCACGCCCATTACAATTCAATGTGTTCCAGCCAGTCTAATTATTTTCTCTCCTCGGAATGAGCCGTTACCCGTCATAGAACGACTGGACGGCTTACCTGATCTGAGTGTCAAAATTAAGGAATCCTCTGATGGTGAAATCTCATTGTGATGCCCGATCATCTCGTAGCCTATTGACACGTTGGCTACTTGCGTTATTCTCACTATGAGTCACGTTTCTTACTGCTTTGTCGATCGATTTCTTCATCGGTTCGTTGCGTAAATTTGTTATTTTATAGTGAAGCAAGGTCTAGCCTTTTTAAGAGGTGGTAGGCTTTTTATATGAATCTTTTTACCATTCATCACTTCTGGTAAAAAGGGAGTCTATCGGCAATGCGATCGACTCCCTTTTATCTGTTTGAGTAGTAGATTTGACCTCAAATCCTACTTGGGAACAAGGATTTAATAACACTCGGCGATTGAAATCGCGACTTTGGTCGCCAAGACAAATAATGAATGTTATCAAATCCTCATGCCCTAGACCATCATGGCTTCTTCTTCTTCCGGCTGTGACTGTGGATTGAACTGGAAAATAGAGTAAACAACATCCCGGCGAATATTAATCATCATTTCTAAGAACAACTCGTAGCCTTCACTCTTGTACTCAATCAACGGATCCTTCTGACCATACCCACGCAGGCCAACGGATTCACGCAAGCCGTCCATGCCTTGCAAGTGCTCTCGCCACAAGGTGTCAATCCGTTGCAGGATAAAGAATCGCTCGACTTGACGCATGAGGTTAGGCTGAAGCTGTTCGAGCTGGGCTTCTTTCATGTCGTAGGCAACCCGAACTTGCTCCCGCATGAATTCCTTCATTTCGGCAAGGTTGAGGTCCTTGATTTGGTCAGGCGTAAGGTCAGACAGCAAGTACACAAACTGCTGAACCTTCGCGACCAGTTTTTCCAGATCCCACTCTTCTGGGGGCAGTTCAGGATCGATGTAGGCTTCCACAATGTCGTCCATCGTGCGCTCAGCATATTCGACCACTAACTCGCGCAAATCCTGCTGCTCTAGCACCCGACGACGGACCGCGTAGATAGCTTTACGCTGATTGTTCATCACCTCGTCGTACTCGAAGACTTGTTTACGAATGTCGTAGTAGTAGGTCTCGACTTTCTTCTGGGCATTTTCCAGCGATTTGGTTAGCATCCGAGATTCAATAGGCATGTCCTCTTCGACTTTAAACGCTTCCATCAAGCCCGCCACCCGATCGCCCCCAAAAATCCGCAGTAGATTGTCCTGCAAACTCAAGAAGAATTTCGTCGTACCGGGATCGCCTTGACGCCCCGCTCGACCGCGCAGTTGGTTATCGATTCGGCGAGATTCGTGACGTTCAGTCCCGATAACATGGAGTCCGCCATCCCGAACCACTTCCTCGTGTTCAACATCGGTCAACTCATCGTACTCGCCTCGGATTTTGCGATAGGCGTCGCGGAGTTTTTGAATGGCGGGGTCATCGGTAGGCGCTTTTTCGGCAGCGGTGGCGATTTTGTCTTCGGCTTCGAGTTCGGAGAGGCTCTGTTCGCCGTATTGCTGAATGGCCGTGTGGACAGCGGCCTTGATCAGGTCTTCTGCTTCAGCGCTCAGATCGACGGGATAAATTTCAGGGCTTGCTTTCCAGGTTTTTTTCTTTTTCGCACTTTGGCCAAATCCTTCCGCATCGGGGCGAGCTTCGAAGCCGAGGGGAATTTGGGGTCTGGCAAACTGGTTCTCTTCATCGTCTGGACGGACGATGCGGGGCATGAGATATTCGCGGACTTTCAGACGGGCCATGTAGTCGGAGTTGCCGCCGAGGATGATGTCAGTGCCTCTTCCAGCCATGTTGGTTGCGATCGTCACCTGTTTTTTACGTCCGGCCTGGGCGACGATTTCGGATTCGCGCTCGACGTTTTCAGGTTTGGCGTTGAGCAGGTTATGCGGCACATCAAGCGCAGCGAGAAGCTTTGAGAGCTGCTCAGATTTCTCGACGCTGGTGGTGCCGACGAGGACGGGGCGGGCGGTGTTTTGGTGCATGTCGGCACATTCTTCTGCGATCGCGTTCCACTTGGCGTCTTCGGTTTTGTACACCACGTCGGACACGTCTTTCCGCAGGCGGGTGCGGTTGGTGGGAGTGATGGTAACTTCGAGCTTGTAGATTTTTTCAAACTCGGCTTCTTCAGTTTTTGCGGTTCCGGTCATTCCGGCGAGTTTTGGGTACAGCAGGAAGAAGTTTTGGTAGGTGATGCTGGCAAGGGTTTGGGTTTCGTTTTGGATTTCGACCCGTTCTTTGGCTTCAATAGCTTGGTGCAAGCCGTCACTCCAGCGTCGTCCGGACATGATGCGTCCGGTAAATTCATCGACGATCACGATTTCGCCATTGCGGACGATGTAATTGACGTCGTTGATGAAGAGTTCTTTGGCTTTGACAGCGTTGAAGATGTAATGCGCCCAAGGGTCTTCAGGATCAAAGAGGTCGGTGACACCTAGTGCGCGTTCGGCGGCGATAAAGCCTTCGTCGGTCATGAGGACGTTGCGCTGCTTCTCATCGACTTCGTAGTGTTCCTCGCGCAGGAGTTCGGCGGCGACGTTAGAGGCTCCTTGATATTTTTCGGCGGGGCGATCGAGGGGACCGGAGATAATCAGCGGCGTGCGAGCTTCGTCAATTAGGACCGAATCCACTTCGTCAATGACGCAGTAGTTGAAGGGGCGCTGGACGACTTCGGGCATTCCATTGGCCATGTTGTCGCGCAGGTAATCAAACCCGAGTTCGCTGTTAGTGGCGTAGGTGATGTCGCAGGCGTAGTTTTTGCGGCGTTCATCGGGGACCATGTCCTGCTGAATCAGGCCGACGTTTAGGCCGAGGAAGCGGTGGACCTGGCCCATCCATTCAGCATCCCGGCGCGCTAGGTAATCGTTAACGGTGACGACGTGGACTCCGCGCCCGGCGAGGGCATTTAAATAAGCGGGTAATGTGGCGACAAGAGTTTTGCCTTCCCCGGTTTTCATTTCGGCGATCTGTCCTGAGTGCAGGATGATGCCGCCTAGCATCTGGACGTCAAAGTGGCGCATCCCGAGGACTCGTTTTCCGGCTTCGCGCACGATGGCGAAGGCTTCGGGAAGGAGATCGCTGAGGAGATCGTTCATCTCGGCGTCGGTGCGGGTTTTTTGGAGCTGGCTGCGAAACTCGAAGGTTTTCCCACGCAGTTCGTCATCGGAGAGTCCAAGGATGTCTTCTTCGATCGCGTTGATGTCTGAGACGATCGGTTGGAATTTCTTGACTTTACGGGTGTTGGGATCGCCAAAGAGTTTCTTAAACATGGGGACGAATAATGAGGGTGCGGGTCTTGAACTTCGGCTTTTACGCAAGTTTGTAAATTGTTGCGTGAAAACATTTTCCATTCTATCACTTTGCTTTGGGTGTGACGGGAAGCTTTCGGTGGGGCGGGAAGAATGATGCGTTGCGTTGCTTAACGCATCCTACGTTGGATGTTTATGGGGATTGGATTTGGGGGGGACGGGTTTTTATGGGGATTTTTCGGCTTCGGGGGTGAGGGTTCGGAAATTAAAGCCTTGGGCGCTGGGGTGACAGGTGATACAGGTGGTGAGCGTGGGCTTTTCTGCAAATTTGATTTTGGGGTGGAGCGCTCGGAAATATCGCGAGTCTCCAATGCGGTAAGGCACTTGATCGCTTGTGTCTGCGATCGGGCGAGACGCATTTTTAATATAATTCCAGATGAGGCGTCGATCGGTGCCTTGGGGCAATTCGATGTTGATGCCGTAATGCTGAGGGTCTTGGAGCAGGGCTTGCCACGTTTGGGTGGGCATGACCGCAGGCGGAATCCCTAAGTGGCAGGTGGCACAATTTTCGAGATACAGGGTTTGACCTGCTTTATCACGATCGCTGACGGGGTCCGGCTGTATCAAAGGCTGGGTAACGGGTTGTGTAACGGGCTGGCTGAGCTTCAGCATTGATTTTGGCTCAATGGCTTGGGCAAGTCCAATGCCCAT
>JAYVVL010000421.1:0-2841 GCA_043787035.1 Synechococcales cyanobacterium | reverse complement strand
ACTCAGCAAGCCAAAGTTTCATGTCTTCTTGTTAAAGACAGTTTAGATCTGTATATGCCGATACCACGAATTACATAGTTTTCTCAGGGACAATCCTGATATTAGATTCTGGTCTGGGTTTAACCCTATTTTTTCTAACTTTCGATGTTACTGGACGGTATTTTCCGTACAAATACTTGATTTTGAAAAGTAATCCACAGATGATATGGGTAGAATTTGCAGATTTAAACTGGTAAATATGCTGAGCCTAGAAAATTGCCTATCAGACACCGAAAATCAGGCGATCGTCTTGCTGATCGAGACTCTGACGGGGTGACAATGTAGGCTACAACGCATACATTGCAGGCTCCACAGCCCCTAATACCCTTACGACAACAATGCTATGCTCATGATCTACGACCGATCGGAGATCATCGCCCTTCTTCTTTAACTTGTCCGATATATTCCTGAATGCCCATTTTCTTAAGTGTTTTACCCTTGATTGCTGTTATTGAGTAGGCCAGAGTCATGAGGACTAAAATTCTAAGATTATCCACTGCCGCCCACCGCTGGTATTTTAGGGAAACTTGTGTGGATGTCTCAACAGAAATAAACCCATCTTTTATTGCGATTACCAACTGGATCCAAACTTCTCCAATCCGCCCCACACTAGCAACCACTGAACCACGATCGCCCAGTGAATGAAAACCGCTGTCCACATCGATCGACTTTGCAAATACGATAGCGTACACAAAATTCCGAGGAGTCCAGCCCCCCACAAAAACGGCATCTCATGAAAAAAGCTTGGGGTCCAAGGCAGCAAGTGAAAAAGGATAAACAACACCCAACTCCCAAAAATCCATTGCTGACGAACAAGAGGCGGCATTGGCTCCGTGGGATGGGGAATCAAAAAAGTTCGAAACATCAACTCTTCCGACAGTCCCGGCATTAAAAATGATCCAACTGCAACATTTAGCCACTGTCCAGGATTAAGTTCCGGCTGAAACTTCAAGAATCCAATGCTCATACCAAACGGCACAACCATCACGCCATACACACACAGCGCCACAATCGTCCACACCCAAGATGTCCGGCTAGGAATCGATCGAGTGGACGCACGCAGTCGGTATAAGATTTTACTGTGCCAGCGGAAATGGTTCATACCCTAAATTTCACCTAAATTACAGCCCTTTCAAAACAGTTTGCATCAACTCCGGCGTGACTTGATTGTTAACTTGCACCGAGCCGATCGCATCCGGCAACACAAATCGAACTTTTCCTGATTGCACTTTTTTGTCATTTTGCGTTAACGCGACAATTTTGTTCAGATCTAAATTTGGAGGAAGCTTAGTGGGAAGTGCGCACTTTTCGATAATGGCGTTTTGCCGATCGCACTCTTCCCGACTCCACAGTCCCATCGTTACCGCAATCTCACCCGCTGCCACCATCCCGATCGCCACCCCTTCACCATGGGTAATGACTTTGTATTTCGTAATGCTTTCGACCGCGTGGCCGAGGGTATGGCCGTAGTTTAAAATCTCCCGCAGCCCAGATTCCTTTTCATCTTTCGCAACCACAATAGCCTTGGCCTCGCAGGATGCGGACAAAATGGCTTGCAGCAATTCATCATCGACATAGCGCAATTGGTCCAGCCGCTTTGCCGCCTCTAACTTGCCAAACAATTCCCCATCCCAAATCACGCCATATTTGATGACTTCAGCTAAGCCCGATCGGAGTTCTCGGGCCGGAAGGGTTTTGAGGACTTGAGGATCAATGAGAACGAGTCTAGGCTGATGAAACGCCCCAATTAGGTTTTTACCCTGGGGATGGTTGACGCCTGTTTTGCCGCCAATCGATGCATCGACCATAGCTAGGAGCGTCGTCGGCACCTGCACCACAGAAATCCCCCGGAGCCAAGTCGCCGCCGCAAATCCCGTCATGTCGCCAATCACGCCGCCGCCGAGGGCCACCATAACGCTCGATCGCTCCAGCTTGTGGCCGAGGGCCGCGTTGTAGATTTTTTGTAAGGTTGCAGGGGTTTTGTAGCGTTCGCCGGGAGGAAGAATGACGGTGGCCACGCTGAAGCCCGCTTGAGTGAGTGACTGAAGCACTCGATCGCCATAGTGTTTAAAAATAGTGGGGTTGGACACCAGCAACGCCTTGCGGCCTAGGGGTTTGAATCCCGGATGGCCGCCCGGTTGCTCTAGTTTTTCGGTCATCCAGGTGCCAATGTTATCCAGGATTCCAGGAGCGATCGCAATAGTGTAGGGCTTGTCGGGGAGGCAGACGGGAATGACAGATTGCATGGCGTTCTAGGGGTTCTCTGGTGTTCCCTATTGTGTCACTGAAGTTGGACTCCGGATGTGTTGTATATTTAGAAAAGAGATTTTTTAGGAGAGAGTTATGGTAGATATTGCTATCTTGTATGCGGTATTCCTCGGCGGTTCGTTTGTGGTGGCGATCGGCCTATTCAAAGTTCTGCGCGGGATTAAATTGATTTAGCGAAATTCACAAAGCCGATCGAAACGTCCCCTGAAACCCTAGAGCGTTCGATTGGCTTTCCACTCGTTCACATTGTTATGTTTCTTCAGGAATGCCACTAACCCGAAACAGGTCCGCTAACGTGGGCGCGTAGGAGGTCAGGCCGTAGGTGCCGGGGTTGACGACGTTTTGGTGAGTAAAGTGGCGATGGCTGATACAGAAACGATCCCAATCCGCAACTTCGATGTTAAAGACGCGGATGATCAGGTCAATTAGCCACGGGTTAAGCGGAAATTGAAAATAAATAGATTGGTGACTATAAGCGCAGGCTTCTTCAATCAGACGTTGAATGCTGTAGCGATCGTGCCCTGTGACAATATC
>JAYVVL010000420.1:0-20718 GCA_043787035.1 Synechococcales cyanobacterium | reverse complement strand
CCACCCCGCAATTTGAACGTGCTAATCAAATCGTTCAAACGATTAAAGCAGCGCAAGACCGTGCTTTTACCGCAGCCGGATGGCCCGATAAAGGCCGTGATTGAATTTTTGGGGATGTCGATCGTCACATCGCGAACGGCTAAGAAATCTCCGTAGTAGATGTTGAGATTTTCGGCGCGAATGACAGCTTCAGTCGTGGTCGGAGTTACGGTCGATGAATAGCTCATAATTATCTCTAGAAATTTTAATGGACCCAACCATTCAACCTACATAGAGCACCCAAACCCTGCCTCTGACCTTCAGTCTAAACTTGGGTCAATCGGATTACTTATGTCTAGATACCAGTTTAGACAAAATACTAGCAATCAAAACCATCAAAACCAAAATAAGAGAGCCAGCCCACGCCAGTTCCTGTTGATTCTTGTAAGGAGTAATTGCAAAATTGAAGACTAAAACCGAAAGAGTCGGAGTGGGTTTCCACACGTCACTCACCCAAAACTGGCTAAATAACGAGGTGAAAATCAATGGCGCAGTCTCACCCGACGCCCGAGCAACCGCCAAAAGAACTCCCGTCAAAATTGCGGGTAGGGCGGCTGGCAAGACCACTCGGCTGACGGTTTGGAAACGGGTTGCACCCAACCCAACTGATGCCTGTCGAGACTCAGCCGGAACCAACGCCAAAGATTCAACTGATGTTCTTACAATGATAGGCAGCATCAGAATCGCTAAAGCAATGCCCCCAGCAACAGCAGAAAACCCACCCGTCGTTAGAACAACAACGGAGTATGCAAATACCCCAACCACAATGGATGGGACACCACTAAGCACGTTAGTGAGGAATCCAATCCAACTCGCAAAACGAGTTCCCTTCGCAAATTCTGCAAGGAAGATAGCCGACAGAATGCCACAGGGAATGGCGATCGCACTGCCGATTCCGACTGTGACTATTGTTCCAATAAAAGCATTCCCAAATCCCCCCCCTTTGACCATCGGTGGCGGGGGCAATTTAGTAAATAGATCTAAGCTAAAGCTCGACGAACCTTGGATTACTAAATAGGATAAAACGGCCATCAAAGGAACAAGTGCGAGCACTGCACACAGAAAGATGACCAACGTCATGCCAGAATTGAACAGAGTCCGAGAGGCCATAGGCTGACGCTTCAGACGGTTCGCTAAAACGGGGTCTAATTTAGAAACTTGGGAGTCTTGAGTCATCATAGACCTGAGGGTAGGACAGATTAAGGTGAACCTTGAAATCAACTCTTAAACGATCGATCGAATTAGATCCCATTGTCTATAAAGCACTAGATCCGATTGACCCGACTCACAATTAGCTGCGCCAAGACATTAACGACGAGGGTGAGAGCAAATAGAATGAGCGCAGCATACATCAAGGATGCAACTTGAAGTCCACTGGCTTCTGTAAACTGATTTGCGAGCAACGATGAGACCGTAGAACCTTGGTCAAAGATAGATAGATTAACTTGGTTCGCGTTCCCAATCACCATCGTGACCGCCATCGTTTCCCCCATGGCTCGGCCCAACGCCAGCATAATTCCCCCAATGATCCCAGAGAATGCAGTCGGTAGAATCACTTTCAAAATCGTTTCCCACCGAGTTGCACCCAGCCCATAGGCAGCCTGACGCAATTCACTCGGGACCGCAATCAACGCGTCTCGGGAAATGGCTGTGATGATAGGCAATACCATAATCGCTAAAATCAGCGCAGCCACATACATCCCTGGACCTGAAGGCTTCGTTCCAAAGATCGGAATCCAACCTAAGGCTTGATTCACAAACCCTCCTGCTTCTCGAAGAATGGGGATCAAAACGAAAATGCCCCACAGCCCGTAAACCACACTTGGAATAGCGGCAAGGAGTTCGACTAAAAAAATAATTGGTAGTTTGAGTCGCTCAGGAAGCAGGTCTTCACTCAGAAGAATAGCAACCCCAACACCAATGGGTACAGCAATGAAAAGCGCTAAGAATGCGCTGACGATCGTGCCATAAACTTGAGGAAATGCAGCGTAAACGTCATTAACAGGATCCCAGCGACTGTTGAACAGGAACCCAAGTCCGAACTTAGAAATAGCAGGACTGGCATCAATCCCCACACGAAGCGCAATGACGAGAAGCAGTAGGGCGATCAAGACAGCAAAGCCGCCCGTCAGCCGAACAAAAGAGTCATCCAGAAAACGCGAAAAAGAAGTCCGATCGCGCTTCATCGGTTCGCTCGCTCGCTCTTGAAAATGGGTCATGGTCGAGTCCCAACAACAACAAATAACATCAATTAAATAAGATCAACGGCACCTGTTTGAAGACGCTTATTCAGAAAGAACGCTTCGATCGAATTATTTAGAGTCTAGCTCCCAGTACTGGGGGAATTCATATGCCACCAGCATTGGGAACTAAGAAGTCTCTCTAATAAAGATACGTTATCCGAATCCCTTACTTGCCGACCTTATCAACTGCCGTATTGACCTTGGTTACCAAGTCATCTGGAAGCGGAAGATAGCCGAGTTCGGTTGCGAACGGTTTACCATCCGTCAATGCCCACTTCGTGAAGCTCTTCAATGCATCTGCCTTAGCCGCATCTTCATACTTGCTGTAAAAAAGTAACCAGGTTAGGCTCACGATCGGATAAGCATCTTTAGCTTCGGGATCGGGAACGGCCAATGCAAAGTCTTCTGGAACGGCTACGCCAGACAACGCCCTAACAGCAGCCTCAGGAGAAGGCGTAATAAATGCACCCGCTTTATTCTGAATCGTTGCCATGCTCAGACCGTTTTCCTTGGCATAAGAAAACTCAGTATAACCAATTGCTCCTTTAGTCTGCTTGATCTGTGCCGTTACGCCTTCGTTACCCTTCGCACCTGTTCCAGCGGGCCATTCTACGGACTTACCTGACCCAGCCTTCCAATTAGGACAAGCTTTTTCGATGTGCTTAGTAAAGACATCAGTCGTCCCGCTACCATCCGAGCGATGGACGAAGGTCACATCGGCATCTGGCAAGGCAACGCCAGCATTATCTTTCTTGATTTTCTCATCGTTCCATTTTTTGATAGAACCATCCGTGATGCCACAGAATGTATCACGAGAAAGCTTCAGGTCTTTCACACCCTCTAGATTGTAAGCGAAGACCAAGAAAAGACCCGTCGAAGGGACTTGGATGGCAGTACCTCGATCGGACGGGAACTTTTCACGCTCATCTTTTTTCAGGGGTGCATCGGTCGCTCCAAAATCAATCGTTTTAGCCAGGTACTGCTTAACGCCAGTCCCACTACCCACTGACTGATAGCTGATTTGGATATTTGGAAATTTCTTGTTGTATTCGGCAAGCCAGCGCTGGTAAATCGGAGCGGCAGCCGTCGAACCTGCACCTGCGATCGAAACGGTTGCACCACCACTAGCTTTATTTGGGGCTGAATTTGGGGCTGAAGCAACCGGGGTCTGAGACGATCCGGGAGCCGCAGTCGGTGCTTGAGGACTACAAGCAGCCAATGCTAGTGCAAGTCCTGCCGGGATGACAGCCGCAAACTTATTCATAGAAAGAATCTGAGAAATTACACGAGGAGAGAAAGCCATAAGAAGTCTTGTTTCGGTATCTAAAGTTACCCTAGAGATTACAGGACCTGATTAAAGACTAGGTTAAGCTTAGAATAATTTGAGGGTTTATCAATGATAATCATAAGCTATTTAGCCGAGCTTATTTTTGATAGATTCATAAGGTAAGGCGTTAATTTGGCCAAACAGGTCGATATTTTGACATTAAGATAGGCACTCTATTGTTTTAATCTTACTTGGATCGTGGATCGTGCTTCTACTACGCTTTGGAATTGAGTTACAGCGTAAAATTCTCAGATTTTAACCTAAATTTAACCTTCGATTGCTGGGATTGGAGGTTAGAGGTTGAAGAGCTATGAAGTTAATTTCAGTTAATATCGATCGATTAAGGTTTGTATTTCTATGGTGGTCTACTTCACTCAACGAATTAGTTCGCTATAATGGAAGTCAATTAAAATTGTCAGAAGTTTGCGTGAACTATTTCGGATAGGATTCACCCTTTGTTTTAAGGGCTTCCATTTCGGGGCGCGTGAACCCATGAGTCAACTGGATTTCATAGGATACGGAGAGCACTGTGGCTATATACGTTGGTAATTTGTCCTTCCAAGCTACCGAAGAGGACGTCCGTGAAGTATTTGGTGAGTATGGTTCGGTTAAGCGAATCAGTCTTCCCATGGATCGTGAAACGGGCAAGAAACGTGGATTCGCTTTTGTCGATTTAGACACGGAAGCTGAAGAAGACGTTGCTATTGAGAAGTTAGACGGGGCTGAATGGCTCGGTCGAGTCCTAAAAGTCAATAAGGCAAAGCCTAAAGACCCGAGATAGCTGAACTTAGGATCAGAACTTGTGACTTGCTCTAAGCGCTAAATCATTTCTGATTGAGGGAGCCAAAATATTGGCTTCCTCAACAGAGAGAAACTTCTAGTTGACTTTAGGATCCCGTTGTTTTAGCAAATCGTCCTAGCGATTTTGCACAAACTTCATGGCTAGCCCCATCGCATCACCCACATCCAAGTTGCCGTCATGATTGGCGTCTAGGAACATGTTGAGCAATGGATTATTTCCTGGCGATTGTGCTCCAGTTTGAGGTGAGCCACTTTGAAGCATTCCAAGAACAATAGGGATTAAGCTTGGCAGCATAGATTGGACCATGCCTGAATCTAGGCCGGTTTTGGATGCGATTGCGCTAGAGACTTGCTGCTGAACATCAGGCGGGATCAGTGATGCGATCGCCTCTGTGCCAGCGTTACCACTACTGATCTGATCGACCAAATTCTGCGTTGAATCCATGCCATTCGCTTGACTGTGGTCTTGAAGACCGGACTGGACAGCATTGCCCACCATGGACATAACGGATTGCGTGGTCGCGGCATCCATTCCGTGGTTTCCACTGACTTGCTGAACCATCCCCACGAGATTGCCGAGCTGGTCCGCCGAAGCCTGCTGGTTCGGATTGTTGACCGCACCTAAAACTGCATCAAATAAGTTCATGAGAAAATTGTTACTCCTGTGTCTTGGCTAAAGCTGTTTGATTTTACACCCGCGATCGACGAATGAACTGTTTGGCACAATACGCCCTATCGGATAGCGCAGTTGATGCATAAATGGCGCATGGATGACGCATCTGGCGCATGAGTGTAGGCTTGATTAAGTGCAATTTTTTAATCTGGCAGTAAAGCATTATGGCAATTCCAGTCGTGGTCAATGGTGCAACCGGGAAAATGGGGCGCGAAATCGTAAGGGCGATCGTGAATTCATCGGGTCTAGATCTATTCGGAGCAGTTGCTCACAATCCCAAATGGGAAGGGCAAGACATCGGTGAAGTTATCGGCATGGGCGAACTCGAAATCCCCATCACTAAAGATTATGAACCCATGATGGCGATGCTATCACAGGAGCGAGAGCTAGGTGTGGTGATTGACGTGACTCACCCAGATTCGGTATATCACAACATCAGGACGGCAATAGCCTATGGCGTCCGTCCGGTTGTCGGAACCACTGGATTAAGTTTGGAGCAAATCCATGACTTAGCCATCTTTGCTGATAAAGCGAGTACGGGCTGCATTGTGGCTCCAAATTTTTGCATTGGCGTCGTGTTGATGCAACAAGCAGCCCTTCAAGCATCAAAGTATTTTGAACATGTCGAGATTATTGAACTGCATCACAACCAGAAAGCCGACGCCCCGAGTGGAACAGCCGTCCAGACTGCGCAGCTTCTAGCGGAAATGGGCAAGACTTACAATCCACAGCAGGTCGAGGAATCAGAGAAAATCCCAGGGTCTCGGGGAGGGTTAGGACCAGAGAATATTCGGATTCATAGCATTCGGATCCCCGGATTTGTCGCTCGGCAGGAAGTGATTTTTGGGGCGGCGGGACAGATTTACACCATCAAACATGAGGCGACCGATCGAGGCTGCTATATGCCCGGAGTCGAACTCTGTGTACGCAAAGTCATCGCTCTCAAAACGCTCGTTTACGGAATGGAAAAGGTGCTGTAAGGTTCAAATTTTGTCCGAATGCTGGG
This sequence comes from Synechococcales cyanobacterium, assembly GCA_043787035.1. GTDB lineage: Bacteria > Cyanobacteriota > Cyanobacteriia > Leptolyngbyales > Leptolyngbyaceae > JAAFJU01. Next base: position 14,629 of record JAYVVL010000420.1, on the reverse strand, counting down.
GATCAACTCCGACATGGGTGAAACTGTCTATCATTGGGCTAGGTTAAGTAAAAATCCAAACCAGTGAGCAGGTCATACATGGATATTTTTTCCAATACCGTTGCCTTAACGCGAATGCAGTTTGCGTTGACCGCTATTTTTCATATGCTGTGGCCGACGTTAACAACAGGGATGTCCATTTATCTGGTCATCATGGAAGGGTTATGGCTTAAAACCCGTCATCCAGACTATTACTATCACATTCGGTTTTGGTCACGACTATTTCTCTTGAACTTTGGAATTGGGGTCGCGACGGGGTTGCCACTAGAGTTTCAGTTTGGTACCAACTGGGGACCTTTTTCTGAAGCGGTTGGCGACTTTTTTGGGAGTATTTTAGGCTTTGAAGCATCAATGGCGTTTATGCTCGAAGCTGGTTTTTTGGGCATCATGATGTTTGGTTGGGGACGGGTATCGCCCATCATTCACTACTTAGCGACGATCATGGTTGCGTTTGGTGCAAACCTATCTATTTTCTGGATTGTATCGGCAAACTCATGGTTGCAGACCCCGACTGGGGGCGATATGGTCAATGGGAAATTTGTTGTTAGCGACTACTTTCAGGCCATTTTTAATCCCTTCATGCTCAAAAGTGTCGCCCACATGTTTCTGGCAACACTCGAAACATCGCTGTTTTTAATTGGGGGAATCAGTGCTTGGTACATTCTCAAAGGACGACATCAAGCCTTTTTTAGTCAATCGCTGAAGATTGTAATCGCAACCGCGATCGCCGTTACCCCCCTCCAGATCTATCTCGGACATCTCAGCGCTGAGCAAGTAGCTCAGTACCAGCCGACAAAGCTCGCTGCAATGGAGGCCAAGTGGGAGAGTAGTCCGGCTGGCCTGCCTGCGGATTGGAGCATCTTAGCCATTCCTGACGAAGCCCACAACCGCAATACTTGGGAACTCACCGTGCCCAATGGATTAGGTTATATCTTGGAGTTTCGTAAAAACTTATCCGTGCCCGTGCCCGGACTCAATGAATGGGCGCGAGACGATCGACCGAAGATGGTTGGGCTAGTTTATTACTCCTTTCGGGTGATGATTGGGATTGGGTTCTTGCTAATGGGAGTGATGCTTTGGAGTACGCTGCAATGGAGTCGGGGCAAACTTGAACCCGTTGAAATCGAATCACAAAAGTGGTTATTACGGGCATGGATGTTTGTGGCACCCTTAGGCTATGTTGCGATCGAATCAGGCTGGATTGTGCGCTGCGTTGGACGACAACCTTGGGTTCTCTATGGCAAAATTAGGACCGCAGATGGGGTATCTAACTTGCCCGCAAGTAATGTTCTAACCACACTAATTCTCTTCACAATGGTCTACTCTATTTTGTTATTCACAACGCTCTATTTTGCCAGTCGAATTATCGGTGAAGGGCCGAATTTATCGTTACCGCTACCCGACATAAACGGTCAATTTTTGATTAGTACAGAACCCGCAGAATCAGTTCCTGATCAACGTCCTGTAGAAGCCCAACAGTAAGGAGATTTCATGGAAGCGCTATTACGTTTTTTGCCGGAAGTTTGGTTTGTGATCTTAGGATTGTTCTTATTTTTGTATGTCATCCTTGATGGGTTTGACCTAGGGGTCGGAATTCTTTCGTTGACCAGCTCAGATGAAGAACGTCGCAGTATCTTAATGACCAGTTTAGGTAATATTTGGGATGCTAATGAGACCTGGCTGGTGGTGATGGCTGGTGCATTGTTTGGGGCATTTCCATTGGCCTATGGCACGATTTTAACAGCCTTGTACATGCCCATTTTTATGATGATTTTTGGGTTGATTTTCCGAGCTGTTGCATTTGAGTTTCGGGAGCATTCCACTCGCAAATTCTTTTGGAATTATGCTTTCGGTGTGGGTAGTTTCATCGCAGCTCTCGGTCAAGGTTTTGCCCTTGGTAGTGTCATTGAAGGGATTACCGTCGATGAGGCAGGTCATTTTGCGGGTTCGACGTGGGATTGGCTGGACTGGCGATCGATTCTTGTGGCTTTGACCTTGGTTCAAGGCTATGTCTTAATCGGTTCGACTTATTTAATTTTGAAGACAGAAGGAGAATTGCAGAAAATCCATTTTCGCACGGCTAGAATAGCGGCCATTACAACGTTCATTGGAGCCGTTTTGGTTACGATCGTTACTCCAATTGTATATGAAGCCACACGGACTCGACTATTTGCAGCACCCCAGGTCTATGTTTTTGCTGCAATTCCAGTGCTTGGGGTGTTTCTAATTTGGTTACTGCTGAGAAGCATCGATCGAGAGGAAGAAACTACGCCATTTGTTTGGACTCTGCTCATTTTCTTACTTAGCTTTATTGGATTGGGGCTGATTGTATTTCCCTACGTTATCCCAACCCAAATCACGATTTATCAAGCCGCTGCCTCACCGAGTGCGTTGGTTTTTATGCTGACATTTATTGGAGTCTTGATTCCGATTATGTTGTTCTACAATATCTATAACTACCTTGTATTTCGAGGTAAGGTCGTTACTCTGGACTCTAAAGTTTAGGCTCAATCGGTTTAATTTCATTGAAATGGGAATAGTCAATGTAGCGATCGCCTTTCTCATCCATGTAGATTATGTCTGCAAATTGGTGATCCCACAACAGGTCATAGACTCCGTAAATATAACGCGCGTTAATATGGTAGTTAACGGTTTCGTCAATGCCACGGACCGACACAATAAGCTGCGATTGGGAGGCCACTAAGTCCTCTTGAGTCAGGCCGTAGAGCGGACTAGTTTCATCGATACAATGCATGATATTCCAGCTCAACGCAAAATTGGGCGTGCGCGATCGAGACAAATCCAACATGTAAAATCGACGCAGAGTTTGGCCTTCCAACGTTCGCTCATCTCGGGTCAAAAAAACCTGAGCCTCCGCTTCTAAGATCTGATTTCGACGCTGATTAGCGGTCCGTAAAGTCAGCGTTGGGATACCATTGTGGGGAGAAATCAGAGCCTTTTTGCTAAAAACAACTCGCGCAGTTGGACGAGAGAACCGCGCAAAACTCAACCCCGTCACGATCGCAATGTTCAGTAAGCTCAAGAACGCCTCGATGGTGACAATCATATTGGCATAGGACGTCTTAGGCGAAATTACTCCATATCCGATCGATCCAAACGTCTGAACGCTAAAGAAAAAGGCATCCTCAAAGTTGCCCGCTCTCCCACCATTCAGGCAGTCTCCACCCAAGAGATACAACACCGCAAAAATTGCATTAAGCGCCACATACCCCACGGCGATCAACGTATAAAACCCAACCCAGGGAAGTGCCAACATCAAGTGATAGGGATCGCGCCAATAGTTATGCCACCGATTTAACCCTTGGATTTGGAACTTCCCATTCTCATTAGAAATTCGCACTAAGAATTTGCGGCGTTTATGCTGGGTTTGGGGTGGCTTCTGGGCTGAAGCCCGGGATGGGGGGGTCGATCGATTCATGGCTATGACGCTGACCATTTTGTAAAAGATCGCTTAAGCCCTCACAGTATCACAGCCCTCAATTAACCAAGGGGCAGCCGAAGATGCAGCCGAAGGGTAAACGTGGTCCCGCCGCCCTGAGAACTCTCACAGTCAAACGTCCCTTGATGATCGTGAAGGATTATCTTTTGACAGATGGCTAGCCCCAGGCCCGTGCCTTGATTCATCGCTTTAGTGGTAAAGAAAGGATTGAAGATTTGGGACTGCACCTCAGATGACATCCCGCAGCCACTGTCCGTAATTTTGAGCGTAATCCAGTCATGTTCAGCATTTTGATCCATCGTCTTATCTAGGAATGTGGCGATGACTATACGCGGAATCCAATCTGCCGAGGGTACTCCGACGGTAAACTGGGCCTCTATAGCATCAATGGCATTGCTTACTAGATTAATCATCACTTGATTAATCCGTCCGGCGTAGCACTCAATTTCAGACAGCGGGCTAAGGTTTTTTTCAACGATAATTTCCGGACGATCGCCCGCACCTTTAATGCGACTTTTGAGAATGGTTAGGGTACTGTCAATACTGTGGTGGAGGTCGAGCTTTTGGGTGTGGCGTTCATCGGAATGGGAAAACGTGCTGAGCGCTTGGACAATATCGTAGATGCGGGATGCGCCAAGCTGCATAGAGGACTGAATCTTCGGAAAATCCTCCATCACAAAATCCAAGTCCATCTGCTGGATTTGTTGCGTAATCTCGATCGGGGTTTGCGGCGAACTCTCAGGCAGCGCTTGACGATACATCGCGACTAGCTTTAGCAACTCCTGCATGTAGCGATCGGCATAACTCAGATTGCCATAAATAAAGTTCACAGGATTATTAATCTCGTGAGCCACTCCCGTCATCAGTTGGCCAAGACTGGCCATTTTTTCGGTCCGCAAAAACGCATCAGAAAGATCAAATCTGGTGGAGTCGCTAATGGGTTCAGGGTCGTCTAAAGGATCATCTAAGGGGTCAGCCATGTCAGTTATTCTGGGGGTTGCGGATGGGGTGGGATGCTTGTTTTTCAAATTTACGCACTCTCGTACTTCATCCTAATCCGCAAAAATACGGCTTCCTTTAGTTTTATACCGTGATCCGGTCATATCGCTGATGTGATCTAATACAGTTAGCGGAGTGATCTGCGTCACATCTTTAGGCGCGATCGCAGAGTTGATTGCAGATTGATCCTACTCAGACGACAAATGAGTTGCGATGTTCCCAGAAAGAAGGACCATAATAAACAGCAAGATGTTTATGGAAGGCAAGTTTCGCCATGGCGAGAACCGCAAGTGAGTACGCTGTTCATCTCCTGATTGAGGGGGGACACCGAGAAGAAGTCCGTTTTCCGACCTTTGAAGAGTTTCAAAAGTGGTACACAGCTCAGTTGCAACCTAAAATTGCAGCGACGGAGTTTTTGAATGTTCCTATTCGGGGAATGCAGGGCGAGTTTTTGGTGGTGCGTCCGGCGTCTATTGTCGGAATTCGGGTGGAACCCATTTACTCGGGCAGCGTCGATCGGTACAGTCAGTAGTTAAAATAGCCCTCAACACCCAGTTTTGACCCGTTTGGGGGCTTTGATGGTTTTTCTAAAATTTAGATTATGAATGTAAATGCGACATCGGGCATGGCGCTAACCGCCGTTTTTGGACTATTTACACTAGGACTGAGGGCTGAACCAATCCAGCCAGCTTTAGAACCAACAACTCAGCAGCCTATTAAATCCAGACCTAAGCCGATCCCCAAGATTTTACCTAAGCTTTTTCCTACGCCGCCAATTCGCCTGTTGCGGACTGTACCCGAGCCAGCCGCGTTAGATTCTCAAGTCTTGAACGATCGCGCTCGAATGCTTCAGGCAATAGACTACAGCATTCGCTATCTTCAAACAAGTAATGCAGCACGGGCTTATCAACGTTATCCCGTGTCGGGGGTCTCACAGAGTCGCGTGTTGCGATCGGTGCGGCGATTTCGGACGCTAGTCCAAGCGGCGAAGTCCACTGAAGCGCTTCAGAAACAGGTCAATCAGGAATTCAGTTTCTACGAATCGTCTGGAAAAGATGGCGAAGGAACGGTGGGATTTACGGGATATTTTGAACCCGTTTATGAGGCAAGCCAGACACCGACGGAAATTTTTCGGTATCCGCTATATCGTCAGCCACGAGGTTTTTCGAGTTGGCCTAAGCCGCACCCCACGCGGGCCATGCTAGAGGGCAAGGATGGACTTCAGGCCAGCGCGGGAAAGCTTAAAGATTCTGAACTCGTGTGGATGCGCGATCGATTGGAGGCGTTTCTGGTCCAGGTGCAGGGTTCGGCGCGGCTAGATCTGACCGATGGGACTCAGATGTCTATTGGGTTTGATGGCAATACCGATTATCCCTATGTCGGGATTGGACGGGAACTCGTTAAGGATCAGAAGTTTCCACTAGAAATGCTGAATTTACCAACTATTTTGCAGTACTTTCAAACTCATCCCACTGACCTAGACGACTATTTGCCTCGCAACAATCGCTTTGTCTTTTTTCGCAATACACAGGGTGCGCTGGCCACGGGAAGTCTTGGGGTTCCGGTCACGGCAGGACGATCGATCGCGACGGACAAAACGCGAATGCCACCGGGCGCGTTAGCGTTGATTGTGGCGGAATTGCCGAACGATCAGTTGCAGCTGCAACTAATGAATCGGTTTGTGTTGGACCAAGATACGGGCGGCGCGATCATCGGACCGGGACGAGTGGATCTGTTTATGGGAACGGGAAATATAGCGAAGGCGAAGGCGGGAATGGTGCGATCGGAGGGGAAGCTTTATTATGTGTTGCTGAAATGATCGTTGGAATGATGGCGATCGGGGCCATTGGTTGAATCTCGGGCGAACCGGGTCAGGTCACAACGAACATCAGATCGGCAATGGTGAGAAGTGCATTGATTACGCCTCTACGCGATCGATGAAGCCTATATCATCAGCAATATCTATTAGCAATCGCGCGATCGCCCTATCACCCGTTCGAGCAAATTCGCCACCTGCATTGCACTATCAACAACCGCTAGCGACTTCGCTGCCGATCGCATCCGTTCATATCGCAGCGTTGACTCAGGCGTCGTCGCTAATAGATCCAAAACCGTTGCCTCTAGCGTTTCTGGGAGCAACTGCTGCTGCCGAAACATTTCCGCCGCACCCACTTCGACAAAGACTTTGGCGTTGTAGGCTTGATGATCCTCTGCCGCAAACGGATAGGGCACCAAAATCGACGGGACGCCTACCATCGCAAGCTCCGTCAACGTCCCCGCCCCCGATCGACTAATCACTAGATCCGCCCGATTCAGCAACCCCGCCATATTTGAGTAAAACGGTAGTGAAATGTACTGCGGATGTCTTAAAATTTTTGCATCAGGGTCCGATTCGCCCGTCTGATGCACGAGCCAAATTCCCTCTTTAAACCAAGCCGGAGCGCACTGTCGCACGAGCTGATTCAGCGCCACCGCCCCCTGACTTCCACCGATCATCGCCACCACCCTCACCCCCGCCGGAATTCCCAGATCATCCATCTCAGGAGCTGCCTGCAAAAACTGCGATCGCACAGGCGTACCAGTCCAGACCGTTTTTGCTTTTAAATGCGTAGCGGCAGCCTGAAACCCGATCGCCACCACACTGCACCAGGGCGCAAAGGTCCGCGTCACTTTTCCCGGTAGCGCATTCGACTCATGCAACACCACCGGAAGCCCCAAGGACTTGGCCGCCAAAATCGCCGGGGCCGAAATGTAGCCGCCCGTTGTAAAGACGCCATCAAACTTCCCGCGCTTGAGAATTTTGCGAACCGTCCCGATCGACACGATCAACCGAAACAGCGTCTTCAGGGTACTTAATCCAGGTTTAGCCTGAAACCCCGCCACTTTCACCGTGTGCAACGGATACCGATCGCCCACGAGTTTGACTTCCATTCGATCGGGAACGCCTAGCCATTCGAGGTGCCAAGGGTGCGAACTTCGAGCAAGTTGCTCTGCGATCGCCACCGCCGGAAACACATGACCTCCCGTACCGCTAGCAGCAATCAGTAGACGACGAGGCGAAGAATCAGTCATGACGGACATCACAAAATCGCAGGGATAACGGGCACAACATTTAGCAGGGGCATCTTACCGCGATTTACCGCGATATGTGCCCACAACAAACCGAATCGATCGCTCTGAATTTGTACAGGGCTAATCACCTTGCATTTTCATGAATCTCGCATCCTCACCGATTCTCCAATCCTCACCTATACTGAGGAAACAATTCAACGAATAGGAACAGTGCGGCGATGATGGGTCAATTTTGGAAACTTATAACAGTCATGACCCTCACAATCGGAAGCTTCAATAACGCAGCCTTCGCGGCGCAGACCAGCAGCCCGATCGCACCCACGTCCGTCCTTACCGATCTCGATGCGGCCCTCAATCGGAAGGATGCGACCGCCGTCACCAATCTGCTCTCACCCAACTTCACTCATGGTGACGGCTACACTCGGCAATCTCTCACTCAGTCCCTTCAATCCCTGTGGCAGCAGTATCCGAACCTGACCTACCGCACCGAAATTGTCAAAACAGAGGTCAAAACCAACGCCAACGAAGTCGAAACCTTAACAACGATCGAAGGCAAACGCAATCTCAAAGGCCAAATCTGGAAAATCCAAGGCACCATCCGCGCCCTTCAAGTAATCGAAGCCAGCCAAGTGCGATCGCAAACTATTTTGGCCGAGCAAACCCAAGTTCGCATTGGCGAAAAGCCCCCCACCGTTACGGTTAGACTGCCGACCACCGTCATCGTAGGCAAGGACTATAGCTACGATGTCGTTGTCCAAGAACCTGTCAATGACGACCTCTTCATGGGCGCCATTCTTAACGAACCCGTTTCCGCCGCGCTCATCTCCAACCCCACCCGTCTCCAGCTCGAATTTCCTTCACTCGCTGAACTGCTGACCGGACGACCCACCCGCCGCCGACCCGCCGCTCCCTCGATCGGCGATTCAATGGTCAAGCCCATCAAACTCAGCCACATGAAGTCCGGCGGCTTCTTTAAAATCGGACGAGCCTCCAGCGTCCCTGAGACTCAATGGATCTCAGCTATTCTCGCCCGTCACGATGGCGGCATCACGATCGCAACGACCCGACTCAGAACCGTCAAGTAAATCATTACGTGAATGATTCAGCCATAGGACGGCAAGGCAAACCTGCTAGACTAAAAGTAGAAAGTTTACAAAGCGTTACATACAGCGTTACCTATAACTATGCCGAGAGATCTACGGGGCTTTATTAAGCAATTGGAAGACGGCGGGCAGTTACGTCGTATCACCGCTCTAGTCGATCCTGACCTGGAAATTGCTGAAATTGCCCAGCGGATGTTACAGTGCGGCGGTCCAGGGCTGCTGTTTGAAAACGTGAAAGGGTCGCCCTATCCTGTGGCGGTCAACCTGATGGGGACGGTCGATCGCATCACCCGCGCCATGAACATGGATTCGGTCGATGAACTAGAGGCGCTGGGCAAAAAACTGGCGATTCTCTATCAACCCCGTCCGCCAAAAAAGATTAAGCAGGCGTTTGATCTGGGCAAAGTTTTATTTGACGTGCTGAAAGCTAAGCCCGATCGAGATCTCTTTCCCCCGTGCCAACAGGTGGTCCTCAAGGACGACGAGGTAGATCTCAACCAAATTCCGATGCTCAAAGTTTATCCCGGTGACGCCGCTAAAGTGTTGACCCTCGGGCTGATGATCACAAAGGACCCGGAGACGAAGATCACAAACGTTGGGGTCTACCGCTTGCAGATGCAAGACAAAAACACCATGACCGTCCAGTGGTTATCGGTTCGTGGACCTACGCGGCACTTGCGAAAAGCGGCTGAAATGGGCCAACCTCTTGAAGTTGCGATCGCCATTGGCGTCGATCCTATGGTCATCATGGCCGCAGCGACGCCTTTGCCTATTGACCTGTCTGAATGGCTGTTTGCTGGTATTTACAACGGCGCGGGCATCCATCTCGCAAAGTGCAAAACCGTTGATCTCGAAGTGCCTGCTGACGCCGAATTTGTCCTAGAAGGCACCATTACTCCCGGCGAAACCGGAATTGACGGACCTGCTGGCGACCATATGGGCTACTACGGTCCCGTCCGCAAAGATGCACCGTTGATTCGGTTTCAGTGCCTTACCCACCGCAAAAATCCCATCTACATGACCACCTTCAGCGGTCGTCCGCCCAAGGAAGATGCCATGATGGCGATCGCCCTGAACCGCATTTATACGCCGATTCTTCGCCAGCAAGTCCCGGAGATTCGCGATTTTTTCTTACCTATGGAGGCTTTGTCTTACAAGGCGGCTATTCTGTCAATAGATAAGTCCTATCCCGGACAGGCCAGACGGGCGGCGCTAGCGTTCTGGAGTGCCTTGCCACAGTTTACGTACACGAAATTCGTCATCGTTGTAGATAAAGATATCAATATCCGAGATCCTCGTGCGGTGGTTTGGGCCATCACATCAAAGGTGGATCCTGCAAGAGATGTGTTTATTCTTCCCGATAACCCGTTTGACTCTCTTGACTTTGCGACGGAACGATCGGGGCTGGGGAGCAAAATGGGCATCGACGCTACGACGAAGGTCTTTCCTGAAACCGATCGCGCTTGGGGAGATGCGCTGATAAGCGATCCAGATACGGCAGATTTGGTGAGTCGTCGGTGGGCCGAATATGGATTGGCTGACATCGATCTGAGCGTGGCGGATCCAAATAAGTTTGGTTACGAAACTTAAGCAAGTTTCATCACTTAGACCTATTTGCGTGACGAAAATTCTGATTAGGTTAAGTTACGCAAATAGGCACAAAAAATTTTATTAAGCGCAGCCCCGAACCCTCGGACGGTCTTCTAGGATATCAAGTATCACTTGATTTGTAGTGGCTTTTATTGTTCTCGCAACAGATATTAGCCTGCCAGACTCAACTGACTTTGACTGCCCCAACTCAATCTTTAGATGGAGCGCCTAATATGCTGCTCAAATTGCTTTACCTTGGTTTGCCCTGTATTATCCTACTGGGAATTAGTCTTCACAGCTTGTATCAGCGCCATGAAGTCTCTAGAAAAAGAGAGTTCCGGGAAAGCTTAGAACGCATTTGGCTCCTAGGTGCACAAGTCTAGCATGAGGTCGTTCTAGACTTGCGAACGGGGTTTAACGCTGCTCTCGCAGTTTCGCAAGCTCGATTCGGATGGCAGAAAGCTGGGCGGCGAGATCTTTGAGTTCCATCTGAAGGTCGGGCGCGATCGGGGTGGCCGTAGTGGTGATGGTGAGTCCTGATGCGGACGGGTTGCGCTGTTGTTCGAGCAGTCGATCGACCAATTCACGCGCTTCTTGTTCAGTATTTCGCCCTTTCTCGGCGAGGTCTTGGGCCAGTTGAGCCGGATTGGTCGTTAACTTATTCCACGCATCGAGTCCCGTTTGAGGGGTTTGTAGGGTTTCGACAAGGGTGGTCCCAGTGCCTATGGCGACTCGAAACCCTTGTTGGACTAATTGCAGGATGCTTTCTGGATTCATAATTAATTTACCTGGAGAATTTTAGGTTTAAAGTGAACTATCTAAAGTTAGTAGTTGGGCGATTTAATTCCAATTTTACGGCGTGAATGCTAAGAATTGAGGATATCTTCTAATATTTTGCCCCCTATTTTGCATACTACTTTACCTACTACTTTGCAGAGTTAGCCACTGATTAAAGCCTCAACGAATTCGTAGCTGCTGAAGGGACGCAAGTCTTCAATTCCTTCTCCAGCGCCGATGAAACGAATCGGGAGACCCAGTTGCTCGACGACCGCGAGTGCAATGCCGCCTTTTGCTGTGCCGTCGAGTTTGGTCAGGACTACGCCGCTGAGCTTAGCTGCTTCAGAGAAGAGTTTGGCTTGCTGGAGTCCGTTTTGGCCGAGGGTGGAATCGAGCACGAGGAGCACTTCGATTCGGGCGTTGTCGCCGACTTTTTTATCAATGATGCGGCGAACTTTGGCGAGTTCGTCCATGAGATTCTTTTTGTTTTGGAGGCGTCCGGCGGTGTCGATGAGCAACAGCTCGGTGCCTCGGGCTTGGGCGGCGCTAATGGCATCAAAGACCACAGCAGCCGGATCGGTGTTTTGGCCGGGATTTGAAATCACTTCGACCCCGCTCCGTTCGCCCCACACTTTGACTTGCTCGACGGCGGCGGCGCGGAAGGTATCAGCAGCAGCGATCAAACACTTATAGCCGGATTGACTGGCGACGTGGGTGATTTTGCCGATCGTGGTGGTTTTTCCGGCTCCGTTGACGCCCGTCATCATCCAAATGTTGAGTTTATCTTTTTCGGGAGAGAATCCGCGTTTGTAGGAGCCAACGCTGTAGGGAGTGTCTAACATTTCGCGAAGGAGCTGCTTGAGGTAGCCGATCGCTTCGTCGGGAGGAAGGACGTCTTGACGCAGTTTTTTCTGGAGGCTGTCGATGATTTTGTCGGTGGCAGAGACGCCAACATCGGCTTGGAGCAGAAGAGTTTCAATTTCGCTGATGGCATCTTCGTTGAGGGGACCTTGACCGACGATCGCTTTGAGCTGGTTAACGAGGTTGCGGCGGGTTTTGTCTAAGCCTTGACGGAGGCGTTTGAGCCAAGTAATTTCTTCGAGAGAAATGTCTTCGACCCGACGACCTTGGGCGGCGAGGACTTCGGCACTCCAAGTGAATCCATCGTCGAGGATTAAATCCGGTGGGAAGACGTATTCTTGGACTTTGGCTTGGGTTACAGGTTCGATCGGGGCGGGTTCTTCAATAGCGGTTTCTCGAAGTCGATTGAGGTGGGCTTCGGTTTCAGCTTGGGATTGCATCCACAGCGGGCGATCGGTAGGAACGTCATCTACGGGTTCGATCGGTGCGGGTTCGGATTCTTCTACGGCGGCGGCGATCGGATTTTCGATCGGGTCTTCAGCAACGTCTTCGACGGGAACGACTGGGGCGGATTCTTGTTGCTTCTGCTTAAGGCGATCGTAGGCAGCTTTGGCGAAGGTCAGGGCTTCGGCGGGGGTGGGTGCGATCGGGGTGGCGATCGTTTCTTCGGCGGGGACGGGGGTTGGAGGGATTTCTTCGGCGGGGCGGTTGAACCAATTGAATGACATTTTAATGTGCTCCTTTAAATGCCCGGTTTTGGGGTGGTTTGGGGTGGGATGCGGGGATTAGAATGATGTGTTGCTTCGCTTAACGCATCCTACGTCGGATTGTTGGGTTGGATTATGGGGATTCTGTGGGTGGGGCTTGGGACTCGCGGGCGGGGGGCTTGGGGGGGATCGATCGGCTATTGGGTTTGAATCCTAATTGCTCGAACGCTCGTCGTAATACGCCGTTGATGAACCGATGGCCGTCTTCTTCACTGTACCGTTTGGCTAGCTCAATAGCTTCGTTGATGGCGACTTGGGGAGGGGTTTCTAGTCGGGTCATTTCGATGACGGCAATGCGGAGAATGTCTCGATCGACTCGGGCTAATCGGTTGAGCTGCCAGTCTACTAAGGCATTTTCAATCGTGGCGTCGATGTCTTTACCATCACGCACAAAGGCAGACACCATCTCTAGGGTGTAGCTGCGAACTTCAACTTTATTCGACAGTTGGATAAACTCTGGAATCTCAAAGCAATGGCCTAACTGATTAATAGCATTCTCAGTCAGACGAATAGCTTCGACGAGCATCACCTTCGCACGACCCACGTCTTCCGCACGAGTTTCACTATCCAAAATCTGAGCGTTGCTACGTTGTAATTCAGCAGCAGCAGATTCAATTGTGTCACGAGCTTCCGAGGCCAAGGTCCGCACAGCAGCGAGCACAATATCCTGCAAGTCCTGAGCATTCAGCTTTACGGGATCTGAGGGGAGCTGGCTTAGGCTCAGAAGTGCCAATTCACGGGCGATTCGACGGGCTTGCATGGGGCACAAAAACGCAACAAAAATGCGATCGCTCAAGTTAGCGCATCTATACTAACACTGCGACGGTCTCACACTGCGAGGTTCTGCGAAGGTTCGGGTTCACGACCCTGATGCTTATCCGGTTTTCACGCTACTATTTGGGTTAACTCCAGCTATCCTCTCGCAACGCATTATGATTGAGCTTTATCAGTTTGAAATCTCTAGCTATGCCGAAAAGGTTCGGTTCGTCTTGGACTACAAAGGTCTAGATTACAAAAAAGTCGAAGTGCTCCCAGCGATCGGCCAAGTCGAAGTCTTTAAACTATCCGGTCAGCGCCAAGTGCCCGTCCTCAAAGACGAAGGCACGGTGATTTCAGATTCAACGTCGATCGCAGAGTTTCTCGATCGTAAGTACATAGGCAAGCCCGTGATTCCCAGCGATCTTAAATCGCGCGGTCAGGTCATGCTGATGGAACAGTGGGCCGATGATATCTTCGGGATAAATGCACGCAAGGGTCTCATCCTGAGCATGAGCCAGAATCCAAGTTTCCGATCGGCCATGCTACCGAGCACGACCCCAGATGTTCTAAGAAACCTGATCAGTTCCATCCCATCGCTGGACTTTCTCGGAAATCTAGGCGCAAGCGTCGGGATGTCGTCGGACAAAATCAAAGATGAAATCCGTCAAAACCTATCGTGGCTCTGCGGAATCCTATCCGAGCAGCCCTATTTAACCGGGTCAGAGCCAACGCTAGCCGACTTCACCGTAGCGGCCCTGAGCATGTACATCAAGTTCCCAACGGGCAACTACATCGATCTGCCAGAAAGCGTAAAAGGCAAAGGCGTCCTCGGCATCGCGGACAATCCTCTCTACGACACCTTCTGGACTTGGCGCGATAAGCTCTATAGCGACTTCCGAAAAATCTCCGTGCCCTCCACATTCACCTCAGGCAACGCCAGCCCCTCAGGTCCAACGTCGATCAGCATTGATTAAGTGACGTATAAAGTCAAAGTCTTTACAAACTCGCCTTGGATTACGATTTGAGGCGAGTTTTTAATTGATCAAGGTTCTACCGGGGACAAACCTTGACATCTTTGTACTACATATACTACAACTGTAACAAGTTCTGTTTAAAACCCCATATATCTATGCCCTACGACACTTTAAAACTCACGTCTCCCGCTTCAGTCTTGTCCTGGGCAAACCATGATTTATCTCACG
>JAYVVL010000419.1:0-8059 GCA_043787035.1 Synechococcales cyanobacterium | reverse complement strand
TAACCTGTCCTGCCTTCACAACGTCACCGAGCTTGACTTGAATACTTTTTAGATGTATGAAGATTCCTTCAATGCCCTGCCCGTGGTCAATGCCAATGATATTGCCATGGACTTTGTAGCCTTGATTCTCATACCCCACGAGGGCAACCCGTCCGGCTGCGGGGGCGATGACTGGGGAACCGTAGTCTCCGGCATAGTCCACGCCTCGATGGTAGTAGTCCTCAGCAAAAACGCCGTTGTAATATCGTCTGACCCCATAAATCGTCGTGATTTCACCGTCATTGGGCCGAATAAACTTACCCGCCCAAAATTTCTCAGGCGTTACAATCCGTTTGAAGGCGTCCACTTGGTCAAATTCCCAATCGCCAACGTTGCCATCTTGGCCAGCAGGGAGCGTAATGTACTGGGTCGGAAACGATCGAGCACCCAAGGATACCGAAATGACTTGACTCTCGCTGCCGGACTTCACCTGGAGCTGCTGAACACCGGGCCGATCGAGGGGCGTCGTAGGGAGCAACGCTCGGTATCGATTGGGTCCCATGGTATGGGTCGCGTAGGTTTTGCCAGCAAACTGAATCCGAGGGGGCTGACCTGTTGAATCCTGAATAGTGACCGCCAGCGTGTCACCAAGGCGAGGCTGAGCGGGGGAAACTTGAGTAGACCATGCGGCAATCGTTGGCTGAAGATTCAGCAGTAACAACACATTAAAGAGTCCTAGACTCAACCCGAATCCAATCCACTGGCGCAATCGATTGCGCGATCGATTGCGCAATGCTCTCCAGGCATTCCAAAATAAATCTTGTATGAAGATCATGGGACATCCTAATGAATTTACAGAACACAACAGCCCGACAAAGCACTAGTCCCCAGTTTAATCCGGATGTGATTATCGTTGGAGCAGGCATCACCGGATCAGCCCTAAGCTACGAACTTGCGAACTTGGGCGTCCAAGTCTTGCTAATCGATCGCGATCCCATCACCGCCCCTAATGCAACCCGCTACAGTTACGGGGGTATTTCTTACTGGGCTGGGACCACGGACACGACGCGAAGGCTCTGTGACGAGGGCATTGAGATTCATCGTAGGTTAGCTGAGACCTTGGATGGATCCACTGAATTTAGAGAACTGCCGTTGATTTCGACGATCGCCATGGATCAAGATCCCCAGATCTTCGCACTCGCCTTCCAGAAATTTAGCCAATCGCCTCAGGTGTTGTCTCCTCAAGAAGCCCAAGAACTTGAACCCATGCTTAACCCCCAGTCTATTTCAGGCGCACTGGTGATGCCGTTCGCCCATATCCATCCCCAAAAAACGGCACTAGCCTACCAGCAGGCGTTGGTGAGACTCGGGGGCCGGGTGGAGTCCGATCAGATTCGTCAGATTGAAGCGCTCAAGACGGGAGTGCGGGTCGTTGGGGACCAACAGGACTACTCAGCAGCTCAAGTGGTGGTGTGCGCTGGGGGCGAGGTGCGATCGCTACTGAATCGATCGGGCTACCGTCTGCGCCAATACTTCAGCCATGCCGAATCCATGGAAGTCGCAGCGGAAGAGCTGAAAGCCCGCCAAATCCAGATGCAGGCTGTCGTCATGCCCGCTGACCTTCGACGCTTTGATCTAGAAGCTGAGGCGGCACAGCAGGATTCGGACTGGGTCGAGGGGGCGGAGGCGATTGTTCCGGCTATCCTCGATAGTGGGGCGCTGCAATTTGCGGATGGGAGTCTGTGCTTTGGGCAGATCAGCCGCATCTACCCGAGCTTGGAGCGCACGAGCGATCGCCGCATGAGTGAACGCTGGATGCGTCAAGCCGTAGGTGAAATTCTGCCCGGTCTAGCAGACTTGCCGGGAACCTGGGTTACCTGTACCGTAGCTTTTAGCACTGATCATTTACCGATGGTCGGATCCATCACGTCCGATCATCGAATTCAAGTTTTTTCAGGCTTTAGTAATCCCATGGCGCTCTTCCCCGCCACAGCCCGTCGGTTTGCTCAGCAGTTAGCCACCCAAACGCTCGACCCGATTCTCACCCCGTTTTCACCCGATCGGGCAAACGTCTCTTTGTAAAGTTAAGAAAAATTTAATTAAGCTTGGGAGACATATGAAGCTTTAGACAAGAAATCCCTTCCATCCCTTGCCTGCCCGCCTCAATTCGGTGTTTACTCACAGGTGAGTCGTAAGTATACTTACGTATTTTTACGGATGTATCTTTTTTACTCAAATCTGTATCCTTACTCTCACTTAACCCTATTCACGACCATTCAGTTACGACTTTTCACGCCTTAACTTGTTGTTTCGTCACGCGGTCACGCGCTTATGGTTGGTATGACGTTTAATCTAGAGCCATCCCATCCCATCTCAGTTGATTCTCACGCTGTGACGTCTCGGCCATTGTCGGAAGGCGATCGCCCCACAGAACGATCACCCTCTGACACACAGATTCGATTCGCCAGCTTAATGGCAACAGAAACGGTCACTCGGGCTGAAAGACTAGTGGCTCTTAAGTCTAGCGGGTCCACTGGTTCGTACGTTACTGAAGATACGATCGGCGAAAAGTCGGTGGCGTCGGCGCTGCTGCCGAGCCAGAATCAGCCCATTTCCCCGTCGTACTACATTCAAGCCGCCCAAGTCAATCACCGCGCCTTCCTAACAACCAATTTATCAGGCTTTGAGGTGCCCCAAGTGACGGTACTGAGTTCAACATGGCTCCTAGGGCGCAGTCGTAACTGTGCGGTGGTGGTTCAAGATCGATCGGTGTCAAGGTGTCATGCGGTAGTGGGCTATGATGTGCAGCAGGGGTTTTACATTATGGACGTGGGCAGCAGCAATGGCACATGCTTGAGCGGTGTTCGTCTCGCCGTGCTAAAGCGCTACCCGATGAAGGATGGTGACGTCATTGCAATGTGCAATCTTAAAATCGAATTTTTTATTACGGATGATCCGCCTGTTCCTGTTCACACGTTCTAAACGCTATGGGATCTAGATTGTATTTAGGCTAAATACAATCTAGACCAAAATTAATTCAGACTCAAAATTAATTCAGACTCAAGTCTATTGGGATTAGAATTTATTCGTACTAGAATTCATTCCCTTCAAACCCCATGAGTTCTCACCAATGGCAGTGGCAAACTTGTAACGATGCTCCTTATCTGACCTGTAGCTTGTTTGAAGGCTGGCAACATGGTTGGTTGACACAGCAGTTTTCGCCCCGATCGCCCTTTGAGATTACGCCCGATCTATTTCCAGGTGCAACGGCCTATCGAGTAAAGCAAGTTCATGGTAATGCCGTGCTTACTCCCTCAGAAATGGCTAGCCCGTTGCACAATGACAATCTTTCCGACGGGGATGGGGTCATGTCTCAAGGTCCGCAGCAAGCGATGTGGGTCTGTACGGCGGACTGTACGCCCGTTTTGATCGCGGATGTGCGGACAGGGCAGGCAGCGGCGGTTCATGCGGGATGGCGAGGAACGGCGCAGAAGATTGTCCCCATTGCTATTGATCGTCTGCTCCAATCGGGCAGCAGGCTTGCTGATTTGCGCGTTGGGATGGGTCCGGCTGTGTCGGGTGCGGCCTATCAAGTGGATATTGCCGTAGGACTTGAAACGGCTATCACGATCGCGCCTGAACTCGCAAAGTTGACCCCGCAGCAGGCGATCGAGCAGTTGCAGGCCAAGTGGAACTCACCGATTTTGGTAGATGGTGAGGTGGGAAAAGTTCGGCTAGATGTGCGGCGAGTGAATGCGTTGCAGCTAGAGCAATTGGGTCTCAAACCGGAGCAGATTTCGATCGCCCCGCACTGCACTTATGGCGATCCGGTCCATTTCTTTTCCTACCGCCGCGAGACTCGTAAAAAAGCGCAGTGGTCCGGCATTGTCAGCCGTTAAAGAGACAGCCGTTAGAAGATTCGTGCGCTCGTGGTAAAGTTCTGAAGCAATTTTAAGTTTTCTTTCCCATGAAGATCGCGACCTGGAATGTCAATTCAATTCGGACTCGTCTCACTCATGCCACTGATTGGCTAACGACGAACCCGGATGTGGATTTGCTCTGTCTTCAGGAGACAAAAGTGCCGGATGAGCTATTTCCCCAGGCAGCTTTTGAGGCGATCGGCTACACCACCGAGTTTTTCGGACAGAAAAGCTACAACGGCGTTGCGCTGATTTCAAAGACGAAAATTGAAGATGTGCGATTTGGATTTGCAGACGTCTTATCTGAAGCCGCAATAGAAGAACTTGACGACCAAAAACGTGTCATTTCCTGCGTTATTCAGGGCATTCGGGTGGTGAATGTGTATGTCCCAAATGGCTCGGAAATAGATAGTGATAAGTATGTCTACAAACTTCGCTGGCTCACGTTATTGAAAGACTATCTCGTAGCGCTGTTAAGCGAATCGCCGAGCCTGTTGATCTGTGGTGATTTTAATATTGCATTAGAAGACATTGATATTTATAATCCGAAGACTCGGGCCACTCATGTCATGTCATCGGACATGGAGCGATCGGCGTTGCTTAATGTGTTGTCACTGGGATTGCAGGATGCGTTTCGGAAATTCAACCTAGAGGAAGGGCAGTATAGTTGGTGGGATTATCGATCGGGTTCATTCCAGCGCAACTCTGGATGGCGCATTGACCATCATTATCTAACGCCAGACTTGTACGAACAGGCGACCGGCTGCGTGATTGATCCGGAACCTCGGAAGCGAGAGCAACCGAGCGATCACACGCCAGTGATCGTGGAGATTCCGGGTTAGGGCAATACTATTGCCTCTTACGGTATCCATCGTCATTTCAAAAACACCCCCGATCACTAATCCCCCAAACCTAACGACCTACTGAATGGCCTTCATCAGGAACTCAGCGATCTGAATCAACTCCGCCTTACTAAACTGGTCCAAAAGCGATCGCGCCGCCCCTTTAGGATCGCCAGGAATTGTGATTTGACGACGGGTGGCAAGGCCAACGGCTGAGTTGCTAGGGCGCGTTTCGATCGCCTCGACACGGGTCGCTGTAGGCGCAGCCTGTGGAGTAGCCACTCTTGTCGCAAGTTTCGCAGCGGATTGGGCGGGCGCTGCGGTGCCGGGGAGGAGCTTTTTCAGGTTAGTGCTAGGGACAATCTCCGTCGATCGTCCCGCAATAAGTAAGTCACTGGCCAACTTCAGCTCTTTGATCACCATAGGAGCCAGCATCGCAAAAGACGCTTTGGGATTGGCGATGGCGCGCTGGTTCGCCTGAAGGACGACAATCCAAGGCTGCGATTTTTTGTCGAGCACTGCTAGCTTGCTGCACAGCGCCATTAGTTGCTGACGCGCTTTGGGATTGTCGCCTTGCTTGAAGAGTTGCAGCATCATTTTTAGAATGGTGCTTACCTGAGCGGCGGCAGCGGGATTAACAACTGCGGATGCTGCTTTCTTACCCGAAATTAGCATGTTCAAATGATGGCCTAATTCTTTAAAAATGGGCACCGATCGCGCAAGGGACTGTTCACCATCTTCAGCCCGCAAACCAAAGGGACTTTGAAGCGCCTCGACCAATCCCTTCATCTCATCAAACCCGCGTAAGAACAAATCTTCAACCTTACGATCGATTTTGATTGGATTGTCTTTTAGCAGTTTGAAATAGTCTTCTAAGTAATGCCCAGTTTTGAGAATACTGTCCAACCCCAACATGGCTGCACCGCCTTTAACTGAGTGTGCGGCGCGGAAGAGACAGTTGGTTTCTTCGACATCGCCCAAGGTCGCTTGGAGATTGAGCAGCCCCTTTTCAATTGTATTTAAATGTTCTTTCGCTTCTTCAATAAAGAACCGTAGAATCTGCTGATGTTGCTCAGTCGCTTGCACAACTAATCTCCCAATGGATGATGATGAGTAGATGATGAAATTGAAACTTGACCCGAACAAAAGATAGGGTTTCTAATGCTCTGAGTATGCCCATCTCCATGACCCTGACGCTAATAAGACTGAAAAGATCCGTAAATTCCGAATCGAGTGGGCTAATGAAGCCCGCTGTTCCACGTCTCAGACACAAATACAACCATTGGAACAAGGGCCAAAATGCCCTGGAGTAGATTACCTAGAACCGACCCGACGACAATGCCGACCCCCGCCTTCACCGACTGTTGGATATCTTTGCAAAACAAGTATTCGCCCACTATTGCACCCACGAGCGGGCCGATGAACAATCCCAGCAGTGGCCCTCCGAACGGCAGCGCCGGAATCAATCCAAAGAAACCAGCAACCATTCCAACCACAGAGCCGATTTGGCCCCATTGGCTAGCGCCTACTTGCTTTGCCCCGAGATAGCCCGATAAAAAGTCAATGGCAAACCCAAAGACCAGAACCGCGACCGCACACCCGATCGCCCAAGCCAACGTCGGAATGCTAGATGTTGAGAACCCCCAAATTAACATCGCTGCCAAAATAATACTCGTTCCCGGCAGTCCCGGAACAAAAGCCCCAACGACTCCGATCGCCATCAAAAACAACACCACTCCATACAAAATTGTCATGGATTCCGCCTTGAGCGAGTAAACGACTCAATCTGATTTGCTAAGCCTGATTTGCTAAGCTTGTAATTACTATAGACGATACCGAAGCCGCTTCACTACAGGGATAGACTCACTTCGGAACCACCCGAAAGACGATCGCAAGGTCATCTTGATACACGAGATTAAACTTCGATCCATCGCCTGCCATTTTCTTCAGCTCATCTAGGGGAATCGATCGATCGAAGGGATCCACACATACCGCCACAAAATTAGGTTTTTGAGTGGCAACCACGAGTTCACCTTCAGCCCAAGTCCAGCCTGATGTTCCCAGTCGATCGATGACCCGGTTACTGAAGCGATCGCCTAGCAGTCCGTAGGGCCGCAATCCAATGGCATAAATGGTGGAAGCTTGAATATTTTTTTGGACCCAGCGATAGACGTTGCTTTCTTGTTGGCCCATGGGAAAGAATATTCCGTCGTAGCCCGGTAAGCCTTCGGGGGTGCGGTAGCTGGCAAGTTGGGCGGCAGTGAGAAAGGCAAGGGTTCCGGCGGCGATCGCAAGGGTTTTCTTAGACTGGGGTGGAACTCTTCGGCGCTCCAAACGGTTGAGCCAAGACGTGGGCTGAAGGACGCGATCGAGCAATACAGATAGGATGTAGATCACCAATATCCCCGTAATCGGCATGACGATCGCGCTGTAGCGAATTTGAATCAGAAACGCTCTGCCTGCGCCTGCGAGATAGCCCGCACCGCTGGGCGTAACGATCATCGCAATGATGGCAATGAGGTTCCAGGCAGCGATGATTTGGAGACCGAGGGGAATGGCGAATCGGCTGGATTGCGGAAGGGGCGGCCGATCGATCCGATCGATCGGGCGGAAAGCAACGGCGGTGGTTAGGATACTGAAGGATAAAACTGTGGCGAAGGCGAGAATGATAAAGGGCGAATTAAGCGTGTAAAGGGCTGGATTAGAAAGGCTTTGGACAATGCTCAAATCCGTCGCTGCTTTGAGCTGATCGGCAGGCGTGAGTTTGCCGATCAAAATAAGGTTTCGCACATACCAACCGCCGCCGATGATCAGGCTTGGCAATAAGATTTTCAGCAGCGTTGTGCGAATGCGTGTTGCGATCGGTTCATCTAGTTCAGAATTGGGAACGGCAATATTCAGTAACAGCATTCCCAACAGGAAGTAGAGTCCATTGGGTTTGGTGCCGATCAATAGTCCCAACGTAATTCCGGTCAAAATGGCCCACTGGTCTGTCCGGGTTTTCGATCGTAAAAAAGTCCAAACAACCACCAGTTCCCAAAATAGCATCGTCACATCATTGCGTCCCACATCAAACGCAAGATTTTGGAATTCGGGAATGCTAACGAGAACACCGACGAACATAACCGACGCAATGCCTCGCCAAAACGGCGATCGAATGGGGACGACTAGATTGAGAATCACAACACTGGCCAGAACCGACCCTAGAAATAACGCGATCGTCGTTAGTCCTAGCAGCGCCTCACTTCGGATAAACAGCATACTCCAGAGATTTAGCAATTCATTGCCACCGGGATAATGCCCGTAGGTTCCTTGAAC
>JAYVVL010000418.1:0-8060 GCA_043787035.1 Synechococcales cyanobacterium | reverse complement strand
TTTCCGCCTTTCTCACCCTAAGACCCGCCTTACATCTCATCTTGCGACTCATTTCCCTATCTTCCCCCTTCCCTCCTCCTAACTTGTCTCATAGTCATCATATTCTAGATAATCTTACTTATTTAGAGTAAAAGATTAAAAAGTGAAGAGAGAGTTCCAGGAGAAGAGAAGGGCGATCGAGGCTGAACGAGTTTAGAGGAGAGGGGGCGATCGGAAGAAGGGGGATGAAGCGATTGACTGAAGGGCACGATAAAAATAAAGAAATGGATGTCAACAAGACTGACTCATGCGGAGTTTTATGAGGGCAATCGCGAAGTTGTCACGATCGTTCTAGCGTGAGCAAACACCGCCGCTTGAGTCCGGTCGCGCAGGTCCAATCGACTCAAAATATTCGTCACCGTTTTCTCTGAAATCCCTAAAATCTCGGCAATCTCACTATTTTTTGCTCCCGTCGCAATCAAACTCAAGACCTCCCGCTCCCGTGGTGTTAGGCAATCTAAGCTCGGATGAATCGGTTGCACAGGCGGCTTTGCGTGATAGGCGAT
Source organism: Synechococcales cyanobacterium (assembly GCA_043787035.1). GTDB lineage: Bacteria > Cyanobacteriota > Cyanobacteriia > Leptolyngbyales > Leptolyngbyaceae > JAAFJU01. The sequence continues at coordinate 7,515 of JAYVVL010000418.1, read as the reverse complement.
CGCCCGTTGGTACAGTCCTGGACTCATCTGCGTGTACCCTTGGGACGCCGATCGAATCGCCTGGGCTAATTCTGCCGCTGGCTTATCTTTCAGTAAATATCCGATCGCCCCCGGCTGCATGGCTTTGGCAATAAACTAATCTTCATCCAGCGTCGTCAACACCAAGATCTTAACTCCCGGTATCTGATCGCAAAGCTGTTGTGTTGCCGTTACACCATCCATCACAGGTATTCGTAAATCCATCAAGATCACGTCTGGGTTGAAGTGCAGTGCCATTTCGATCGCCTGAGCACCATTTTCCGCTTCACCAATCACTTCCAGATCAACTTGGGCATCCAATAAGCCTTTCAAGCCCTGACACACGATCGTCTGGTCTTCTACAATCAAAATCCGAATCATAGCGTCTTCTCCAATGGCAGAGGAATACTGAACTGAATCCGACAACCGAATCCCGGTTGGGTCTGTATCTCTAGAGTACCGCCCAGTCCCTCCGATCGCTCCTGCATTCCCCGTAATCTAAAGCCCGTCGGAAGCTGCTGAAGGTCAAATCCTTGGCCATCAACGATCGTTAAAGTCACCCGACAATCGGCTTCACTCACCTGAATTTGGAGCGTTGTCGCTTGACTATGCTTATAACTATTCATCAAGGCTTCTTCTGTAATGCGATAGAGTGCGGTCTGAATTGGCAGAGATAGCGGCGTGGTACTTGCATACTCAATGCGACGATCGATCGTACAGAGTTGCGCCTGTTGGTCGAGCAGATCTTGAATGGCTTGCTGGAGCGATCGACCTTCAAGAAAAGGGGTGCGGAGTTGGGTCAGGGTATTGCGTAATTCCGATAGAGCTTAGTTGCCGAATTGGATGCTGCTGGTGAGAAAGCTTTGTGCAACTTCAGTTTTTTGGGTCAGGTGGAGTTGGGTATTTTGGAGTTGAAAGTTTTGGGCGGTGAGAAGATGTCCAAGGGAGTCATGTAAATCGCGGGCAATACGGGCACGCTCTTGCAAGACTGACTGATCTTCGATTTGCCGGGAATATTGATAGAGTTGTTCATGGGCGATCGCTAAATTACGTCTGCCTTGGCGTTCCGAAATCAACGCATTGACTAATAGAATGACAAACACGATCATCAATGTAAAGGTGATTAGCTCAGTTATGTAAAACTGAATTAAGAGCGATCGGATTCCTGATAAAAATAGGTTGACCTGAGGCGGCTGAAATTGAGTATTCACATGAATCACCACCCGACCATCAGGGAAAATCTGTCCCCAGTCTTTACCCCAGTTACCCTGGGCGGCAGCCAATTGAGCTGGGAACAGACCGAAAAGGGCGATCGCCACTAACATGCCACCGGGGAGTTGAGCGAGTAAATACACAACACCTGTCACCCCGAGCATCCACCAGCGACCCGTTCTCCCCAGACTAAACAAGCCCGAATCATGACAATTACTAATAATGGGGTCAGCCGTGAACTGTTCCAACTTTGTAAATAACAGGCAAACCCAAATACCCCAAATTCTAAGAGGTGATAGAGGATTTTGGATGTCCGGGTCGTGGGCAATCGCAGTCCAAGCAGTCCAAAAAACAGAAATGTCAAGATCAGTAAAAATGTTTTAGCCGGAATCGAAGCGGTGGGATCAATCCCCAAGAGGACACTCGATAAATTAGACCATCCCATCAGTTCGATCGGGATCATCACCGCGATCGTCCCTAATAGAAGCCACTCGATCGAGAGTAATCGCCGAAACGGGTGCGGTTTGAATTGCGTCTGAAAAAAGGTGACCATGCTGATAATCCAAAGTGAATCTTCCTTCTATCACAATATCCAGTTTCTGCGCATGAGGCGGCGGCCTTAGGGACTAGGATTCTGATCCTAGGTGAAGTTGGGTCCATAACCTCAGGACAAAACAAGTAGCCTGCGATTAGATGGAAGGGTAAGATTCTAGGATTGATCATGATTGAAGATGAACAGACTGTTGAGAATACCGATCGGAATACTCGGAATGTCAAGACGATCGCCCTCCATTTCCTCGCTGGATTTGGAACTGGGGTGTTCCTCGCTTTCTTGTTATTTCTTACAATTTATTTTTCACCTTCTCGTCGCTCTCCGTTCAACAAGGCGCGATCGCGATCGCCTTGCACTACTCCTCGGGATTCTCAGTGCAGTGCAAGGCGATCGCTTCCTAAAAATACTCTCGAAATTACTGGATTCATTGTCCGCACTTTAAACCTCATGATACAACTCATTCAGCAATGACTAATGGGGTTAATGCTGGTCAGTAGATGCATCATTGGATGGTCAACGAATCGACCTCGGGACGATAGCCTCCATCTTCATTGCACTGAGTCTGCTGGTCCAACAGACATAGTTGAAGATTTGGACATGAGGGTCTGCTTCTAAACTATCTTTGTAAAAGAGCGAAGCAGTGGCATGGGGTTTTGTGATGTATCTTCAGATCTATTTTGAGGCAACTAAATCATGCAGAAACTTCTTTCATGGGGACTACCCCTCCTCTCACTCCTAGGATTGGCGCTACCCGTCCATGCCGTTCCAACCGATGCTCAAATCGAGGCCATTCTCAAACAACGCATCGATCGCGAAAAACAAAGCCCTGGAATTGTCGTCGGCATCATCGACCCCCAGGGCCAACGCATCATCTCCTACGGCCATCTCAACGTGGCAAATGCCGATCGTATCGATGGCAACACCCTCTTTGAGATTGGCTCTATCACCAAGGTATTCACGGCCCTCGCTCTAATGCAACTGTCCGAGGAAAAGATGCTAAACCTCGACGATTCGATCGCTAAATTCCTCCCGTCCACAGTCAAGACACCTGAATTCAACGGCAAACCAGTCACCCTCTTGACTCTCGCCACTCACACCTCCAGCCTGCCACGCATCCCCGACAACCTAACCCCCGACAACAACCAAAACCCCTACGCCGACTATACATTAGAGCAGCTATACAGCTTTCTATCGGGCTATAAACTCTCCCGCGAGATTGGCACGAAGTATGAATATTCCAACCTTGGAGCCGGACTTTTAGGTCATCTCCTCAGCATTAAAGCCAACGTAGACTACGAAGCCTTGATTTCCAAACAAATCACCCAGCCCTTGCAGATGCAAGACACCCGCATCCACCTGATCCCAGACCAAATCACCCGATTTGCCACAGGTCACGATCAACGCAATCGAGCCGTACCTTACTGGGATCTACCCACCTTAACGGGAGCCGGATCCCTGCGATCGAGCGGCAATGACCTGCTCAAATTTCTAGCCGCCAACCTCGATCTTCAACCTTCCCCCATCAATGCCAGTCTGCAAAAGACCCATAAAATTCAGCACCAGGCAGACAGTCCGAATATGGCGATCGCCCTGGGCTGGCATGTGTTTAATCTCAAAGGGACAGAGGTTATCTGCCATGAAGGTGGCACAGGTGGCTTTCGCAGTTTTATTGGCTTTTCCAAAACCCAGCGGCTCGGCATTGTGGTCCTGGGAAATTCCGAGAGCGATGTGAGCGATCTAGGCTTTCATCTATTCGATAGCCGCAGTCCCCTAGCCAAGTATCAGCCCCCCAAAGCATCGATCGCCGTCGATCCAAAGCTGCTTGCGACCTATATCGGACGCTACGAACTAACCCCCGATTTCAGCATCACCATCACCCAGAAACAGGACCGTCTCTATCTCCAAGCCACAGGGCAAGCCACAGTTGAATTGTTTGCAGAGACACCAACCCAATTCTTTCTCACAGTCGTAGAGGCCAAAATCACATTTATTAAAGACGCACAGGGTCAGATCAATCGTCTCATCCTGGACCAGAATGGCCAGCAGCTACCGGGCCAGAAAATTAAGTAGCCCCTCCATAAATCAAGATACCGCCTCCCTATTCCTCAGTATTTTCAGAAGCAGGAGCGATCCAACAGATGATGACGTGATAGGGAATAGGGCAAACTTCTCGCTGACCTTGATATTCTGCGCAGATTGAATTCGTTTTCTGAATGCTTAATTTACGTTTGAGTAGATTTTTATTTTTTAGTATGTTCTTCAATATCCGCAAGTGCTGCCTGCATTTCAGTTTCTAACTGTTCGGCTGTCGGCAAGCTGTTTTCTAAAGATTTTGGTAGATGAGTTTTGAGTTGATAAGTCGCAACGCCGATCGGCTTTTGAAGATCTTGAAGGGCAAATTCAACGGTTGTTTTAGTTTTAGAGCGACACAGGATAATTCCAATGGTCGGTTTATCTTCATCTGTCTTGAGCAAATGATCCACCGCCGACACGTAAAAATTCATTTTTCCTGAATATTCTGGCTCAAAATTACCAATTTTTAGATCAATGACAATATAACAATGTAACCGAGCGTGATAAAAAAACAAATCTAGCTTATATTCCTTGTCATCAACAACGATCGGATATTGGCTACCCAAAAAGGCAAAACCAATCCCTAATTCCATCAAAAAATCTTTAATATGCGTAATTAAACCCCGCTCCAAATCTCTTTCTTGAATATCACTCGCCAACGACAAAAATTCAAAATTATAGGGGCTTTTCAAGATTTGCTGGACTAAATCAGACTGAGATGGTGGAAGCACTTGCTGAAAATTAGTCATCGCACCTCCGATACGATTATATAAACCCGTTGTAATCTGAAGGACGAGGATATCACGGCTCCAGCCATTTTCTAGTGCTTTTTGTGCATACCAAAGACGCTCTTCTTGAATTTCTAGCTTATCCAATAGAGAAGTATTATGCCCCCATGGTAATCGCGCAACGACCCGTTGCACAATTGATTCATCCGAATAAGCAACGGCAAAAGTCCTCATGTACTGAAGATTTCGAAGCGAGAAACCAGAAATATCAGGAAATTCTTGTTTTAAATCCTTCGAGAGGCGATCAATGACCTTACTCCCCCACTTTTTCTTGTTCACATTGGACGAGATTTCTTGTCCAATGTGCCAGTAGAGCATAATCAGTTCTTGATTAACTGCTATGGCTGCTCGGACTTGAGATAACCGAACACGCTGCTTGAGACTCTCTAAGAACTCACCGTAATTTTCTGGAAGAACTAATGTACCTCTTGATGCCATGCAAATAACCTAATGCCTGGATAGTAATAGATAGTTTCAGATCAGAATTTAGAGCTTGCTTGCAAGGTTCTCCAGTTCTAAAAGCAATTTTTCTAAACGCTTCAGCTTGCTTGGATCTTGCCATACTTTTGCTTGTTGTACCGATCGCAACACCTTGGTAATTCTAGCGGATGGCGTAATCTCAGCATCCAGATCAGAGTTTTCCGCAGCTCGCTGCGCGATGGCTTTCTTGATTTCAGCCAGGGACCAATCTTTAGCGATCGCATCACCAAGAATCACTCCGCGAACATCAGAATCCTTAACTCGGGAGATTAACTGTGCCTTTGTGTAAGCAATCTGACCCTGCTGAACGACTTCTAAGATATCCTTCGGCAACTTCAGAATCGGTAAGCGGCTGCTCACAAAAGATTCCCAAGCGATCGAGCCAACTTCTGAGAAGACAGTCTGAATCAGCAACCCTTCAGAACTACCCAAAACGTTTTGGGTAACTTTACCCTTTATCTCATTTTGCATTCGATACAGGCGTTGAATCACTTCTTCTGTAGTGATTCCTAGCCGCAAAGAGAGAAGAGATAACATCCCTTCTGTCTCTTCAAGAGGGTTTAGATCTTCTCGTTGAAGATTCTCAACTAATGCAACCTGCCAAGCTTCACTATCTGTAAAATATCTCACGACAACGGGAACTTCAGCTAAACCTGCGGCTTTAGCCGCTCGGTAGCGCCGCTCCCCGGCAATTAACTCATACTTTCCATTGCCTAAATCTCGAACAAGAAGGGGTTCCAAAATTCCATGGACTTTGACTGACTCCGTAAGCTGTTGGAGTTTTTCAACATCAAAATAACGTCTAGGCTGACGACTGGGTAACTGAATGACACCCATGGCTAACGTTTGAGTTTCCACAGATGGGGAAGATTCTTCAAGCTCCGGATTCAGTAAGGCTGAAACGCCCCGTAGGGTACTGTAAGGCTGATTTTTCTTTCGAGTACTCAATTTACAGAACCTCCAGGACACTAGCAATTTTCTTCAAGATTTCAATCGCAGGGTGCTTAGAACTGGCCTTTCCAAGTGGCATTCGATTTTCTGAGGCATCTGCAAACGCGATCGACTTCGGTACTGGGGGAAAGACCGTTGCCAAGGGTGTTAATTGCTCAATGATTGCAGCTAAGGTTCGACTTTCCTGAGCTGTTCGACCGTCATACATTGTTGGAACAAATCCTGCAAAGGCAAGTTTTTTATTCACCTTCGCACGTAATCCTGCAACAGTATTCAGCAACAGTTCTGTTCCCTGAAAAGACTTAAACTGCGTTTGAATGGGCACCAATACATGGGTTGCAGCAACCAAGCTAATGACACTGAGTAAGCCTAGGCTCGGTGGACAATCAACCAGAATAAAATCATAGCGATCGAGAATTGGCTCGATGACTTCTTTCAGTCTTAACTCTCTCATCATGACGGAAACTAACTCTAGCTCTGCGGCGCAGAGATTAATATTGGACGGAGCAATATCCATTCCATAAATGTCTGAGTGAATAGGAAGAGGCTCCTCTCCAACGACTGCATCATAAACTGTCTTCTCTAATTCCACAGGATCCAGTCCCATGAAAACTGTTAATGAAGACTGGGGATCCATATCAATGAGTAACACTCTCTTCTTTTTCTGGGCAAGATGATATCCTAAATTCATGGTCAGCGTGCTTTTGCCGACTCCGCCAGATTGATTAAATAATGCAATGACTTTAGCCATTTAAACTGTTCTCACAACATGTTATAGAAGCATAACTCATCTGGAAGTGTTTGGAGCGTGGGAGTTACCCAAAACGTTTTGGGTAACTCTTCCATAGAGTAGAGTCGTGACACTCTTGCCAGATTTTAAAGTTTTAGGATTTCATATCGCAAATACTCTAACCCACAAATCTCAAGATATCGAGCCATTCTTGAACTTGATCTCGAAATCGACAGTCTTCCAGATGGGTCTGTAAGAGATGAGCGATCGCTCTCTCCACTTCACCCGGCTGAATCCGATCGCCCTCACTGTCACAGATTAAGTTGATTTCATCTCGAACTTGCTCAAGCAGATCCGCCAGAATCTGAACATCTGCTAGTTTCATCGCTTGCATTAGAAAACTCGCTAGGATAAATGATTTGGCCAGAAATCTGAAGGGCAACGAGTAGCTCTGCCTTGGTCATCCGACTGACGTTACGAATCCCTTGCTGACTGGCTTCTTTTCGGAGCGATCGAACCCGCGTATCTCGAACGGCTGCTACGATCGTCGGGGTCGATTCGATATCATCTGTTTTTTGAACGTTTGAAATTTCTTCTACAATCTCAGATTCTTGAGAGTTTGAAATTTCTACGGATTCTACATCCCGCAACGCTAACTCGAATTCTTGATAGGCAAGCTGCAACGAGATTTGAATCGTTTTGATCATACC
>JAYVVL010000417.1:0-2868 GCA_043787035.1 Synechococcales cyanobacterium | reverse complement strand
AACTCCGCTTCAAAGTCCTTTCCCCATTCCCGCATCGATCGGCTGAAATCCTTCAGGGCTGTGTCACTATCTGCTTGTTGCGATAGCTTTTGTAGGTGTTCACCCATTCGATCACCATCTGCCATAAACCACCCCGTCCATTCTCCCGCTTCTCGTTGGGTGTCATTGAATTTTGTAGGGAACTCAATCTTCAGACGTTTTGCGAGTTTTGGGAGAGTGATGAGACGTTTGGTCAGTTCGGGGATGCTGAGGCGTTCGCTGGGATCGATGAATTTGGAGATGTCATCATCTTTCGCATCATCGGGCACAAATTCACCGGGATGTTCAATACTCCAAGCCAGTTGACGATAGAACGCTTGGTAATCCGCTTTTGTGATGGTGTTTCCCGGCTTCATGGCAACGGTCCCCAGTCCTGGATAGGCGATCGCATCTGAACCACTTAAGCTAGAGCTTTCCCCCAGCCAGTTAATACCAACCCAATCCCGCTGAAGTTTGCGGGTTTCCAGGTCACGCATTGCCTCGATCGCACTCTCCCCTTGCCCCCAGAAAACCTCCCAAGCGTAGCGTTTCCAGTGATTCCATTCCTCTTTCCAGCCGTAGTCAATCGCCGCTGGAACTTCATCCTGAATCCAATTTTCACAGGTGTCTAAAACGTTCTGCCAAGCCTTCATCAATTCATTGGCGATGTCATTACGCTCCAGATGCCCCTTGACCAAAATCCGATTTGGGGTCCCCTTTTGATGATTTATCATGGCAGGAGAGATCAAATTCTCTTCTCCTACTTGTTCTGTGGTCCATTCAATGAGCCGATCGCTTAAATGAGAGAGCAACAGGGAAGCTCCAAACAAATCTCGTAATTTTCGAGATCGCTCAATGAATCCTTGGACTGGGGCAAAGCTGATGGCGGTATAGATGGAAGATGGCATCATATAGACCGGGGGTGAAGGAAACGATTGTGGTTCAAGCGGTTACAGTTATTAACTTAAAGCGTCCTGGCGAATTGCTATGGGAATTTCGTGCGAATGACCAAATGTTAGCTAAAGATACGATAAATACTCGATTTCTTCGCACTCTCTTAAGAAGTAATATTTCTTAAGTTTTAAGAAATGGTTATTCGCACGAAGGTGTATTCGGAACAGGGGAAGTTGTATTAGAGTGAAAGCAGCGGTCACTGCAACGCTGATCATTCACACTTCGTCCTATGAAACAGTCTATTCTTTGTCATTTATTAATCGGTCCACCCGGATCGGGAAAGTCAACGATCGCGGCTCAGTGGTGTGAACGGGAGCCGGATAAGGTTTGGGTTTCGAGCGATCAGGTGCGGGAACGGCTGTATGGGGATGCGGCGATTCAGGGAAATTGGGCGGACATTGAACAAGAGGTGGGGCGGGACATTCGGACTGCGATCGAGGCAGGGCGATCGGTGATTTACGATGCGACAAATGTGCGGCGGGCTTGGCGGATGGGTTTGCTACAACAGGTGAATGGTGAGGATTGGCTCTCTGATGAAATGCCTGCGGCGCAATGGATGGCTTGGCAGATAGAGACGTCCCTAGCAACCTGTCTGCGGCGTAACAAATCTCGCGATCGACAGGTTCCTCAGACGGTGGTGGAGCAGTTCTATGACTGGATGCAGCGCGAGGAGGTGCGGCGATCGGAAGGCTTTGTCGCGGTGAATGCAGTGCCGTTGAAGCGCGGACGGGTAGATTGGGATGCTGTGGATATGTTGATTGAGCAGGTGCCGACCCAAATCAAACAACGCCGTAATCGCTATCGATCGCTGGACCTACATCCGTTTTCTAATGAGTTAGCGTTTGAGCGATTGCTTATACTGATCTCGGTATTGGTGCGATCGCCCGGAATCCGTGACATCGAAGAGATTGCAAAACAGATAACGAAACAGTATGGTGCAATCTATGCTGAACCGAAAAGTTTGGAATGGAATTTGAATTGGCTGATGGGGAATGGGATTGTTAATTCAGGTTATACAACTAATCCGTTTGAGTTGGGAATTGCATCGGGAAGGGTGGTGGGTGAGTTTGCCCATGGGTATTCCGATCGGTCGGCGTTTGTGCGATTGATGGAGACGGTGCGGTTTTTGGTGCATCATCCGGTGATGTCGGGGGGGTATGGTGGGGTGAAGATTCGTGATCGGTTAGTGGAGGCATTACGGAATCATGGCATCACGGGCTATAGCGGGGATGCGATTCGGCGAGATATTCAGCTAGTGTTAAAACCCTACGGAATTATGAGTGACCAGAACTTGAGACAGGGCTATTTTGTGGGGACTGGAGTGTTGTCGGGGGATGAATTGTTGCAACTGTACCAGCGTTTGGCAGGGCAAGCGGCAGAATTATCTGATCCAATCGCACTCACGATGGTCAATCAGCTTCAGCAACGATTGCAGCTTTTGGGCTTAGGGACGTTTGAATCGATGCCCATCCAACGGGTCGTCAATCAGCCGATCGTAAATCCGAAGTACTTATCCCCGCGATCGCTTTCGCAGCCTGAGCATTCAGCCCGATTGGAACAGGCGATGCGGATGCGGCAGAGGGTGAGGTTGCAGCGCATTTTTGGGACGGGGCGGTTTCCGCAGGATCGGGAATCGAGTGTGTTGGTGATTCCGTTGCAGGTTGTTTTTTATAATATTGCTTGGTATTTGGGCTATCAACGATCGGATAATTTTTTGTTTCAGTTTGAGCGGTTGGATCGGTTATCGGCGGAGTTTTTGGATGAAACGGTTGCTCTAGATTTGTGGCAGCGATCGTATAAGGATCTGGAGCGGTTACGAGCGGCAAGTTATGGGTTGTTTTTTGGGGTGCAGGTGCGGGATCAGCAGGATTTTTTGAGTACCGATGGGGAGCACGA
>JAYVVL010000416.1:0-2876 GCA_043787035.1 Synechococcales cyanobacterium | reverse complement strand
TGCTCCCCTAGACAGTACTCCGAACTATGGCGCGTGATTATTACGAAACCCTTGGTGTTTCCCGGAATTCAGACAAAGATGACGTTAAAAAAGCATTTCATCGGATGGCGCGGAAATTTCATCCGGATGTCAATAAGGATCCGGGTGCGGAGGAGACGTTTAAGGAAATTAATCGAGCTTACGAAGTGCTATCTGAGCCAGAAACTCGTGCTCGCTACGACCAGTTTGGTGAAGCAGGACTAGGTGGCGGTGGTGGCGGCTATGCGCCTGACATGGGTGATATGGGCGGCTTCTCGGACATTTTTGAGAGCTTTTTTGGGGGGTTTGCAGGCGGGCAGCAACAGCAGCAGACTCGTCGGCGCGGGGGGCCGACTCGGGGTGATGACTTGCGACTGGATTTAAAGGTGGACTTTCAGGATGCCGTCTTCGGGAAAGAACGGGAGATTTCGATTAGTCACCTGGAGACTTGCGGGATTTGCACTGGATCGGGCGCAAAGTCTGGAACGCGGCCTCGCACCTGTCCGACCTGTTCTGGTTCTGGGCAAGTGCGACGGGCGACTCGGACACCCTTTGGTAGTTTTACTCAAGTCTCGGTTTGCCCGACCTGTACGGGGACGGGGCAAGTGATTGAAGATAAGTGTGAGATTTGTTCCGGTAGCGGTCAAGTTCAGAAGAGCAAGAAGCTAAAGATTACGGTGCCAGCGGGTGTCGATAATGGCACTCGGTTGCGGGTGTCGGGTGAAGGGGATGCGGGGATGCGTGCAGGACCACCCGGCGATCTGTATGTTTATCTATTTGTGAATGAGGATGCCAATTTTAAGCGCGATGGGATTAACATCTTGTCGGAGTTGAAGATTAGCTACCTCCAAGCTATTCTAGGGGCGCATTTAGACGTTAAGACCGTCGATGGTGATGAGATGGTTGATGTTCCGGCTGGAATTCAGCCAGGGACGGTGGTGACGCTAGAGGGCAAGGGCGTTCCTCGGCTGGGCAATCCGGTGAGTCGCGGCAATCATCTGCTGCTGGTTTCTGTGGAGATTCCAAAGAAAGTGGGGTCTGACGAGCGTGAACTCTTGGAAAAACTGGCTAAGCTCCGAGGCGATCGAGTCGGGAAAGGCCCAGTGGAAGGATTGTTTGGCAAGATCTTTGGCAATTGAGTCTGGTAGTTCAAGTCTGCAATTCAAGTCTGGCAATTCAAGTTTGGTTACCCATTATGTCAACGCCTGATCCAACCCATCCAGCCGATGCGTCCCTTGATTTACGGGGGACGCCTTGCCCGATCAATTTTGTGCGAACCCGATTAAAACTCGATCAGATGGCTTCTGGACAACTTCTGGAAGTGTTGCTTGATGCGGGTGAACCGATCGAGCAAGTTCCGGACAGCCTGCGCATGGAAGGATATGGCATTGAAAACTTGGACGATCGAGGGGGCTTTTTTGTGCTCTCGGTTCGCTGTCCGTGACGCCGCCTTTGGTAACCCCCTTAGAGGGCATTGTTGTTGCGGTCCAAGCTAATTATTACTGGGTAAGGTTTGGTGCTGAGTTGGGGATGGGTGACCTGCCGCCGTTGCTTTGTACCCGTCGATCGCGCCTTAAGAAAATTGGTCAGCGCGTGATGGTGGGCGATCGGGTTTGGGTGGAAGAACCGGATTGGGAGAGTCGGCGCGGCGCTATTTTTCAGGTCTTGACGCGGGTATCTGAACTCGATCGGCCTCCGGTGGCCAATGCAGACCAGATTTTGTTGGTGTTTGCACTGGCGAAGCCTGCACTGGACATTACACAACTGAGTCGATTCTTGGTCAAGGCCGAATCCACGGGAATCGAGGTTTGTCTGTGCTTGAGTAAAAGTGACTTGATCCCCACGCCTCACCGGGAGGCATGGCGCGATCGATTGCGATCGTGGGGGTATGATCCTGTTTTTATCAGTGTCTATACGTCGCTTGGGATTCAGGATGTCACCAAGCGATTAGCAAACCGGGTTACGGTAATGTCCGGTCCGTCCGGTGTGGGGAAGTCGAGTTTGATTAATGTGCTGATTCCAACGGTGGATTTGCGGACGTCTGAAGTGTCAGGAAAGCTAGAACGGGGACGGCATACCACTCGTCATGTGGAACTCTTTGAATTGCCGGAAGGCGGACTGCTAGCCGATACGCCAGGGTTTAACCAGCCGGATTTGACGTCCACGCCGCAGGAGGTGATGCAGTTTTTCCCGGAGGTTCGATCGCGTCAGGCAAAAAAAGCGTGTCAGTTTAGCAACTGCTTTCACTTGGACGAACCTCGCTGCGCCGTTCGGGGCACTTGGGAGCGCTACGATTTGTACCGATTGTTTGTGGAAGAGGCAAAGACCTGGAGTGCGCAGATTGCTAATCAAAGTGATGGGGAGACGGCCTTAAAGCAGAAGTCTCAGGCGAACGGTGAAGTGACCTATGAGCCAAAGCTAAAATCGAAGTACCGGGCCGAATCCCGCCGTCACCAGCAGCAGTCGGTGCAGGTTATGAAGGGGAAACTGGAGGATTGGGATGAGGAGTGAATTTGGAAGTAAGAATTTGGAAGTGAGACTTTTGAATTTGGAAGGGGCTTGATGGGTGAGTGCTCTGTCTTGGGGTAGAACCTCAGCAAACTTACCGAATTTTCATATAAAGTCTCGATCGAAGGGGTAAGTACGAAAGTTTGCTGGATTAACATGCGTGACTCTCTACAAAATATCTAAAATGGATAACACTAATGATCGAATGATTAAGCGTCTCTAAATTGTTTTAGCTCAGATTATTTCAATAGAATCCTAAGCAGGGGGTCAAATATGACAGAGAAATTAGCTCGGCAACATGTGGTGATTATTGGGGGTGGGTTTGGCGGATTGTATGCCGCTAAGGCCCT
>JAYVVL010000415.1:0-8145 GCA_043787035.1 Synechococcales cyanobacterium | reverse complement strand
ATCCCCCTGTTGCATCTTCCGTCCCTACAGCCGATTTTAAATCTCCTCGACAACGAAGAAATCGAACCCGTTCGCCTGGGCTGGTCCTGGGACCGTGCGAAAACGGGCTTAATCGCGGGACTGAGTCTGGGATTTGTATTGGGATTTATCGTGTTTTTGTATGACTGGCTCGTGGGTGGATTTTGGTTAGGATTGAGGTGGGGACTGGCCCTGTGGATTAGCTATGGCTGCTTCTTAGGGATTGTATCCGGGCTTCAGGCGGGGGTCCGAGGTAGCACCGAACCGAATCAGGGGATGTGGGAGTCCTTAAAAAGTGCGATCGCCGTCACCCTTCTAGCGACTCCCATGGCGATGCTCGTTGCAGGAGTTGGCCTGCTCATTCCATTGGGATCAGTGAGCTGGCGGCTTGCCTTCTGGATTGGCATCGCGGGCGGATTATTATCCGGGTTATTTTCTGGAGGAATCCCATGCATTCAGCACTTAGTGTTGCGGATATTGCTGTGGCGTCGAGGGATGATTCCTTGGAACTATGCCCAATTTCTAGAATATGCTCACGACTTGCGGCTGTTACAACGCGTCGGTGGCCGTTACCGATTTATTCATGAATTGTTACGGGAACACTTTGAACTGATCAAATCATAAACCCCGATCGCAGACCGAAAATCCGCCTCTACTCGTATGGAGTTAAGCGGTCTCGAACCGCTGACCTCTGCAATGCCATCGCAGCGCTCTACCAACTGAGCTATAACCCCGAATGTCACCTTTAATAATGCCTTAAGAACATAATTCCCGTCAAGCACTAAGATATTATAGTTCATGAATTCCCGCCGTGCCCATTCCCCATGACTGACGTAACCCCTGCTGCTCCCACCGCTGAAGAAATTGACCAACTCCTCCTCTCAATGCGCCGCAAGATGGGCACTTGGGTCGAGTGGGCTGAGGCTAGCCTAATTTTACAGAAAGCGGGCTACACCGACCAGCAAATCTTCGAGGCGACCGGGTTTGAGGGGATTCAGCAGAATCAGATTATGGTTGCTGTACAGGTATATAAATCGATCATTGCGATCGGAGTCAAACCCGAAACCGCAGAACTCTTTAATCGAAAAGCCTCGGACGTCCTGTACGAATTTCGCACTCTCTCTCCTGTCGAACGCGCCGCCGCCGCCGACTTTGCCGCCGATCGCAAGATGGACCGCGATGAAGCCAAAGAGGTGGGTAAGGCCATGAAGGACTTCTCGCGAATCAGCCAGCCTGCAACAGAATTTTCCAGTACTCCGGGCGATATTCTGGCATACTTTGCATGGCGTGCGGCCAAACAAACGACGGATTTGCATGCGCGATCGCTGTTGATTGCGCGAGGGCTGAAGTATGTCCAAACGGAAATGGCCCGCAAACAAGTCGAGGCACTGCTACTAAACTTCACGAGCAATCCTGAAAAACTAGCGCCCCGGATGCCCGTGTATCGAATCGAGTCGGATGAGGATCTGCCAAGTATGCTGCCCGTGGTTGGATCCATGCCGTTGACTAAAGCGGACTTACAAGCGGTGCCGCTGTGCGATACGGAAGAACCGTTTGGATTGGTTCGGTTTTCGGGGACAGGAGCCTATGTGCCTGTGCCGGGATATCAAGTGATTCGGAATGCGTCTGATCCGATCGCGTTTTTTGCTGGGAGCGAAGACCTGCCGACTCGGTTGCCTGGAGATTCGGAGCAAGTGTTAATAGTGATCGATCGCTCTGAACGGAGTTGGAAAGCAGACACCTATTTTGTAGTGGCCAACGAGGGCGATCAACTGGAACTTCAGTGGTTTGATAAAGTTCCTACCATGCAGATTCTAGGCCGAGTGATCTTAATCATGCGTCCAAAAAAGGTGCTCGATGAAGGCTTAATGAAAGATGTGTGGCAGTTTGAAGAGTAAGGAAAAAGTCGATAATCAAGGATTTGTCAATGGCTAACGGAGACATTCATGACTAAAATTTCCTAGGGTTTGTGATTGGGATTGCCATCAGAATTATTGAATAATATCTTTGTGTAGTTTATCAATTTCTTGGGTACACTAAAACCATAGTTTCTAATACTCCAATAGTTGAGCTAAACGATTATGTCGAACATTCCTGGTGCAGACAAGAAAGTCACGGCGGGTATTTGTGGGATTTTGCTAGGTGGCTTTGGTATTCATAAGTTTATCTTGGGTTACAACACCGAAGGCATCATCATGTTGGTTGGATTTTTCTTGAGCTTCGGTCTTGTGAGTATCCTTGGCTTGATCGAAGGTATTATTTACTTGACTAAGAGCGATGAAGAGTTTGTTGAGACCTACATCAATAACAAGAAGGGATGGCTTTAGAACCGTTTCAAAACTCCAATCGCATCCGTTGGATAGTTGTTGGATTTTGTTCAAGCGTTCTGATCGCATTGATCTGTCGCATTCGATGGGGTGAGGCGATCGGGGTTCCATGTGTCATCAAGTGGCTAATTGGAATTCCTTGTCCGATGTGCGGAATGACTCGATCGTTGACGGCATTGCTTCAGGGTGATCTTGAACGATCGATGTCTTTCCATGGCTTGGGCGTGGTGCTGTTGATTGGGCTGGTTTTGACGTTGCTGATAGTCAGTGTAGAACTCTTGTTTCGTCGATCGGTCGTTTTTTCGAGGCGTTATCGTAATCAAGGACGAACGATCGGGTTTGGCGTAATCACTCTATTTTTAATCCATCACGGGATCCGACTCATTCCTATGACTATTAGTAGTAAATTAGCCGTTAGTGTTTCAGATTCAGTGATTGGACGATTGTTTCATGGGTTGTGGCTTTAGAGAGGGATGATGGCATGAACAAATTCACGCCGAAGAAACTTGCAATAGCGATCGGATTGGGAACAGTAGGAGCGGGCTATGTCTCTACGTTTGGGAATATGGATCTCCCGTTTCATTTAGAAAATTATCTGGTAGTGGTTCCAATTCAGCTTGGAGCCTTAGTTTATTTGTTTGGGTTTCGGCGTGATTTAATCAGCAAGCAAACAAAAGATGATTAAGCAATCTGAAACTACTGACACAAGATAAAGAGATCTGATCGATCGACTCCAAATCGCAAGTGTAAAAGCTCTTCTATCGGCCCGATCGATACCAATTACTTAATCGATCGGGCTTCACGCCTAGATAGAAACCTACAATCATCACTTGATTCATGAGCGTCGTCTGCCAAATCCCTTGGGCTTGCCAACGCCTTGCGGAGGTTAGTACGGCGGCTGGGACGATCGCAATGCGACCTTTCCTTCGTAGAGTTCGCACAAATACAAAATCTTCCATAATCGGTAGTTCCGGAAAGCCACCTAACTGGTGAAAGGTGTCTGCCTTGAGGAAGACTCCTTGATCGCCGTAAGGAAGCTGACAGACGCGCGATCGGATTGCGACGCCCCACTCGACTCCTCTTAATTGCCAATGCGCACCTGCAATCTTTAAATCAAATGCACCTGCGATCGCATCATCCAATCCCTCCTGAATCCATTGATCGAATCCCTTCGGCACCGCTGTGTCGGCATGGAGAAACAGCAGAATAGATCCTTGCGCTATTTCAGCTCCGGCATTCATCTGTGCTGCACGACCTGGAGTTGATATTAACACCGTCGCTCCGCACTGGGCCGCGATCGCCATCGTCTCATCCTTGCTCCCACCATCCACGACAATAATTTCAATATCGCTGGATTTACAGCTATTCAACCCGTCGATCGTCTGTTGGATGTTTGCGGCTTCATTGTAAGTTGGAATGATAACGGAAATCATAACAGCAATGCCAAATCTTCAGGGCGATCGATATCTGAAAGCATGATGAGCTGTTGATAGGAAATTTGATTTCGATCGGCAATAGCTAACGTCTTAGATAATACGGTCTCAGTACTCCAGACAATAGTTTTGAATAGCTGAGGATAAAATGATCGCAACCCGATCAGATAATATCCGCCATCTGTTGCGGGACCTAATACTAGGTCGGCGGTTAATAAAGTTACAAACGCAGTTTGAATCAGTGTAGAGCTAATTCCCGGACAGTCAGTCCCGATCATCACAATGCGATCGCAGCCACCCATGGGACCCTTTGCAAATCCATCCGCAAAAGCCCGTGACATCCGATCGCCCAAGTCCCCGTCCCCCTGCGCCACAAACTGAAAATCCCCTAGCCAGTCGCGCATCAGAGTCTCATCACCTCCCGTATAGCGAATTTCAGGATCAAATTCAGCCCCAACAGCAATGGTATTTAACCCAAATTGGCGATGAAGGTTGGCCGCACCTTGGGGTCCGAGAGCCGGAATCAATCGAGTTTTTGTTTGACCCGGTTCAGGGTACTTGGTCATAATAATCAATCGATCGGTCCTTTGAGGCTTTCCCCTCATTCAATAACTCCTTTAAAACCACGAGAGAAGCAATTATAGTCAGAAATAGGTAATCTCAGTGCCATCGTATAGATAGGCCGTAAAAAATGTAACAGCATTGCCAACTGTGCGCCAACGCATCGCCACAACTCTCACTTAAAACTGTGATTATAGAGAGATCCGCGGGATAGACCTAGGCAGAATTGAACTGCATCGTTAATGTAGCTTCTAAGCTGTAACTTCCGGATGCTGCCAAGGGCCTAATCCCTTGCTAGACTGAAAATAGTAGAAACCTTAACCCATCCACGAGCCTTAAACTGCCATGACGACCCCGAACCGCCCCGTCCTCACTATGAGCCTCACGGCAAAAAACCTCAAACAAGCGGCATTTTTTGCGGGTCTGCCGCTCATCGGTGCTGGAATAACGCTTTTCGGAGGACGCCTCTGGTCTCAAAGCCCTGCGATCGCACAGACCATCCAACCCACCGCTGCCCAGCCGCAACTTCTAGCCCAGAGTAGTACGAGTGCCATATCTCAGTACGGCATCAATTTTATCGCCGATGCCGCCGAAAAAGTGGGACCTGCGGTCGTTCGGATTAATGCGTCGCGCACCGTTAAGACCAGCAGTCTATCGCCCGAGATGGCGGACGATCCCTTCTTCAAGCGTTTCTTTGGTGAGATGCCTCAGCAACCGACCGAACGGGTCCAACGCGGAACGGGTTCGGGTTTTATTTATAGTGCAGACGGATTGATTATGACCAATGCCCATGTGGTTTCAGGGACCGACACCGTAGAAGTGGTGCTGCGAGATGGTCGAAGGCTAACGGGCAAGGTTTTAGGGTCCGATACACTGACTGATGTCGCCGTGATTCGCGTTCAGGAAAAAAATCTTCCAGTAGTCAACCTTGGCAACTCTGACACCCTGCGTCCAGGGGAATGGGCGATCGCCATTGGAAATCCTCTAGGCCTAGACAATACCGTAACCGCAGGAATTATCAGTGCCACCGGGCGATCGAGTTCTCAGGTGGGCGTTCCGGATAAGCGCGTCGGGTTCATTCAAACTGACGCGGCGATCAATCCCGGCAACTCGGGTGGTCCGCTGCTTAACCAGCGCGGTGAAGTGATCGGAATAAATACAGCCATTATTGGAGGCGCTCAAGGGTTAGGGTTTGCTATTCCCATTAAGACGGCGAAAGGGGTTGCTGAGCAACTCATAACCAAGGGTAAAGTGTCTCACCCTTACTTGGGGATTCAAATGGTGATGCTGACACCAGACATCAAGAAACAGATTCTCGCCGATCCAAATACAGGTTTTGAAGTGAAGGAAGATCGCGGTATCTTGATCGCCAAACTTGAGCGGAATTCACCCGCTGCACAAGGGGGGATGAAGCCTGGAGATGTTCTGAAGAAAGTCGGTGGAAAATCGGTAGAGAATGCCGAGCAGGTGCAGCAAATTGTAGAAGGAAGCACTATTGGCTCGGATCTTTCAATCGAAGTCAACCGAAATGGCCAATCGGTGACGATCACTGTTAAGCCAGGTGCGTTTCCTACTCGTAGCGCGGCGGTAGAATAGATTGGTCTTGCATTAAAAACTCCGTTATGACTGACATTCTTCATTTGGGACACCCGACGCTTCGATCGATCGCCTCTCGGGTGTCCGATATACGATCGCCCGAAATCCAAACTCTGATTGACAAGCTTTTAGAGACGGTCCGATCGGCCAATGGTGTGGGCATTGCCGCGCCCCAAGTGAACGTTTCTCTTCAGATTATGATCATCGCCTCTCGGCCCAGTCCCCGTTACCCCGATGCCCCAGAGATGGAACCGATCACAATCATTAATCCTCAGATTCTCGACCGATCGCCCGAAATCACCCAAGGCTGGGAAGGCTGTCTGAGTGTGCCGCAATATCGGGCGCTGGTGCCTCGCTACCAATCCATGACCGTAGAGTATACCGATCGCGCTGGCACAGGAGTCCGATCGACCTTCACCAACTTCATCGCCCGCATTTTTCAGCATGAATACGACCATTTCTTGGGACTTGTATTTCTCGATCGCCTTGAATCCGAGTCTAATCTGGTCACAATTGAAGAATTCAAACGTCGCTTTCCGGAGAAGTCTACTTGAGCTGACGGGGTGAAAACACTCTCTCTAAACTAAGCAGGGTGAAGGATCTAGCAACCGACGAAAGAAGATTCACCGATTGCTAATGATCCCTCAACTCGGGTTTAAAACAACCTGATTTCATACACTAGGATCGTTGATTCCTACCCTGTTTTCGGCTAACAATACTCGTTAGCTTACAGTTAATAGAACGAACTAGCGACTCACTAATCTTATGGTCGATTAGGGCTATGGAGCTTGCTATGTCTGCGTTACAGCCTACGTTGTCACCTTGTCAGAGTAGCAATACCTTCAGATGAGACTCGATCGCCCGTTTCTGACTTTTCCCCATCGCCTCTAACTCATCCAACAAGTTGGGGACATCTAGATCATTTAACCGCCCCTCATTCAGAAGCATCGCTGTAACATTGAGCCATTGATAATAATCGCCATCGTACAAATTCAGTGACATCGTATTTCAACAACAGATGCACAACCTGTACTATCTCTTCGGTCCAATTATTATAGATAGATTAGGATATCGGTAAATTTATGACAAAAACGAACCCTAAACTTGGACTATGGCAGGCCATTCGATACCTCGACCCCATCACCCGATCCGTCACCGTGGGTCTGCTCGCCATTAGTCTTGGCGGCGGGGAGTTCAACGGGCGAAAGCTATATTTTAGCCAAGGCGATCGAAGCAGTCATCGAAGCCAAAGTCCCCCGCGTCAGCATCGACGTCCAAGAAACCAACGGAACAGCGGATAACCTCAAACAAATTGAAGCGAACAAAGTCGATCTTGCCACCGCTCAAGCCGATGTTCCCGCAGGTGGCATTGCTCGAACTGTTGCGATTCTGTACTCTGATAGTTTTCAAGTGGTTGTCCAGGGAAAATCGACGCTACGAAGGTTTACTGATCTCAAAGGTAAACGCATTGGACTTGCCCCAAAAGGTGGACAGTATGCCTCTTTTTTACAGGTTGCCCAATACTTTGGACTCGCGGAAAAAGACTTCACGTTCATCGGTGATAGTGACCAAAACTCTGACCTTGCTTTTCAACAAGGACAAGTCGATGCTATCTTCCGCGTGAGCGATCGGCAATGCCCAAATCGCGACTCTCATTCGGAATCAGGGTGGGCGTCCAGACTCAAGGTGAGATTTTGAGGTGTGAGATTTTGAGGTGTGAGGTTTTGAGTTGCAAGGTGAAATAATGCGTTAAGGATGCAGAATAGTGGGTCTATGTCGGTGATGATATAGCTAGCTAGATTCTTCGTGAAAACCTGATGCTCTAGCTGCCCGAACTCCCACAGCTTGCCGTCTGTTACAATGCCATACACCGGACGGGAATGCTGATTAAGTTTGTCGCAGGCGATCAGTTCTGCGAGACATTGGCCCCAACCTTGCTCAAAATCATTTCGTTTGGCTTCTACCACGAGTAACAGTGGCAAACCCAGAACATTTTTCCCTAGATCGGACTTGCGTGACAGCATATAGTCAGGTGTTCCGGTGAGTTTTGCATCTGCGGAAAAAGATTTCTGGATCCAGAGTGCGGCTTCTGTAAAGTAGCGCTTATAAACTTCACGCACCATCGGAAAAATAACCAATTCACAACGTGCAGCTTCTGACGAAAATGCATCCATGGAGGTCAGATTAAATTTTAGCTCTGCATAAAATGC
>JAYVVL010000414.1:0-8153 GCA_043787035.1 Synechococcales cyanobacterium | reverse complement strand
AAGCAACGAAGCGCTTACGTTAGCGATCGCCCTTAAAGACCTTGCTGCTGAAATGCGCATCACCAATAGTTTAGCCAATTTATACACGCGTCTCGGGTCCTATGATCAAGCGATCGTCCAGTATCAACGGAGCCTCACCTTAGCAACCCAACTCGGCAATGATGATCATCGAGCTAAAGTCCTGGGCAACTTGGGCGTGGTCTATGCAGAACTAGGAGACTACGACAAAGCTCTCGTGCAACATGAAGGTAGTCTAAAAATCCATACTGCATCCGGAAATATCCTCGGTCAAAGCAGTAGCCTGATCAATCTCGGTACCCTCCAGCACGCCCAAGGCCAGCCCAAAGCGGCCATTTCGTTCTATGAAAAAGCGCTCACCCTTGCCCAAACCCAGCCCAATACGCTTCAAGAGCGTCAGGCATTAAATAATCTTGGACTCGCCTACGACAACCTCAAAGACTATGCTCATGCGATCGCCGTACTCACCCAAAGTCTCACCCTTTCGGAATCGCAACAGGATAAAGTCAGCCAGACCAGCGTTCTCAGTAATCTCGGTCATGCCTTTCTAGGCCAACAGCAGTATGGACTCGCCGAAACGGCCCTCCGCAAAGCCGTCAAACTTCGGGATGAACTGCGCCAAGGACTCACCGATCGTCAGCAGATTTCGCTCTTTGATACGCAGGTATCGACGTATAACTTGCTCATGCAAGTACTCATTGCCTCTAAGCAAACTGAAGCGGCTCTAGAAGCGTCCGAACAAGGTCGCGCCCAAGTCTTTGCCAAACAGCTTGCCCAGCATCGGTTGCGTAATCCAGGAATACGTACACAGCCATCTATTCGGCAATCTCAAAATTTAGCACCAACGATCGCTCAGATCAAACAAATTGCTCAAAAAAACCAGATTACGATCGTTGAATATGCTATGTTGCCGGATGATGATTTTCAGTTCCAAGGAAAGCAACGAGCACGGGAAGAAGGGTTGTATATCTGGGTTATCCGTCCCAATGGTAATGTTGATGTTCGGAAAGTTGATTTACGATCGCTCTGGAAATCCAAAAGTAGTCTGACTCAATTAGTAAGTACGTTACGGTGTGGATTAATTCGCGGTCTAGATGCAGAGGTGTGCGGGAATATTCAACTGCAATTAGAGAAAGAATTTCCGTTCCGGTCTAGTCAAGAATTACCCTATCATCCTGAACTCAAGAAACTATACCAAATCTTGATTGCCCCGATCGCAGATCTCCTTCCAATAGATCCAACCCAACCCGTTGTGTTTGTGCCGCAAGATGCGCTGTTTCTTGTGCCCTTCGCCGCATTGCAAACCAAGACCGATCGCTATTTAATCCAAGACCATACCTTACTGACTAGTCCCTCCATCCAAGTCCTTAATCTTACCCAACCCAATCGCGCGCTCAATCGAACGACGGCGCTCATTGTCGGCAATCCGATCATGCCGCTCGAACTTAGCCCGATCGGCAACATCGCTAAACCGCTAGCGTCTCTTCCCTATGCCGAAACTGAAGCCAAGACGATTGCTCAAGGGTTTCATACCACTGCACTGACTCAAACTAAAGCTACTAAAAAAGCCGTTGTCGCTCAAATGCCGAAAGCAACCTTAATCCATTTTGCGACCCATGGACTGCTCGACGATCTCGGTCATTCTGGCATTCCAGGTGCGATCGCCTTTGCACCTTCTAAAGGTGATAATGGATATCTGACCAGCGATGAAATCTCCCAGATGACACTGAGTGCCGACCTCGTGGTCCTGAGTGCCTGCAATACAGGAGAAGGCACTATTGGCGGCGATGGCGTAGTTGGATTATCGCGATCGTTTCTTACGGCTGGGGTATCGCGGGTGATGGTGTCGCTCTGGCAGGTGCCCGATGAGTCTACGTCAGTTTTAATGCAGCAGTTCTATCCCCAACGTCAACATTTAACCGATGCAGCAGCTTTACGTGAAGCCATGTTAGTGGTCATAAAAGATTATCCTGAACCCCTTCAATGGGCGGGCTTTTTGTTAGTTGGAAACTAGAGGCTGGCTGAGAGTGCGTCGATCGCAAATCACAACAATCGCTGAAGTTCCAATCGCCACTATTGGTGATACGATCGGAAGCCAGTTTCCATATAACAATAACCAATAGCTACAACTGATTATGGCAATGACAGTAGTTGTGAATAGGATGAGTATTTTTAATCCTAAATTATTAAAAAACAGCTTTCGTATTAACACTAAAAATAATAAAGGAGTCATCGCCCAAGTGAGAATCCAGAGGCTTTCAATCCCGATCGAATAAGTTCTAATCAACGGTCTGTGATCAAGTACGTGATGAATGATTTGACTGGTCATCTGTGCTTGGATGAAAACGCCATGACGAGGTTGCACGGAAGACATTCCAAGGGGTGTACTCCAGAGATCACCTGAACTCACGGCTGTTAAGCCAATTAAGATGACCCGATTTTTGATGAGTTCCGGTTTAATCTGTCCTTGTAATATCTGGGTCAAGCTCACCTGCTGGAATGGACGATCGCCTGTGCGATAGTTCAATAGCATTTGTCCACCACGAGTATCCCCATGACGATAAATTCCCGGCGATCGCGCTAGGTTTGGTAAAACGACCTGTCCTATTTTCAAGGCACCTTCTGGGGTAAAACTAGGAGCCATATCCTGCTTCAGTAAGTACTCTATGGCTATCCGTGTTGCAAATCCATAGGAAGCTTGACAGGGAGACGTTGGCGCAGGATTCATAAACATCAACTGTCGGCGTAGAATACCATCCGAATCACGCAGGAAGTCACTAAAACCAACGCGATCGATTGGAACTTCTGGAGGGGGTTCAACGCCTTCATTTGGACTTTCAGGAGTACTTGTTTTGCAGATGGCAATGAAATGATCGGTAGTTTTGAGATGATTTTGGAGTTGCTTTTGTGGCGGTGTAACGGGGAAATCGCGATAGATATCTAATCCGATCGCGTAGGGTTCATAGGTTTGTAAACGAGTGAGTAGCTGATTGAGTGCCTCATCCGAGAGCGAACTGAGTCCCCGTTTTGCTTGATTCTTGAGATCGGTTTCATCAATTGTGATAACCAGAATTCGATCGTCAGTAGACTCAGCAGGGCGCATCATCATCAGCCGATCGTAGGCATAGTAGTCTAGATTTTGCAGCAGTCCTAGCCACTGTAATACAATCGCCAATCCCCCGCTTGCAAGCCCAATACCAAGCTGCCGAACCCAAAATTTGCGACGCGATCGAGGCGGGTTTTGAATCACTGCGATCAGCGGTTTGTCCAGCATCAGGCTACGCCAGGTGGGCGGAACATAGGCAGGATTCTGAAATAACATCGGCAGCCACGTCGCACAGGGAAACTCTCCTTCGATCGCTTGTAGTCGTTCTCGGGCGTGCCGGACGGATAGATAGAGTGATTCTCCTTGGGCAAAAGCGGTGAGAAAGTACTTTAGAAATTCTTGAGCAACCCGATCAGGAACTGATTCTCGCATGACGATCAATTCTGGAATCTTCAGGGCAGATAATTCATGGGCCAACCCTAAGCCATCACAGGAATTGAAAATTGCAACATGTAACCCTTGCTGAACCGATCGCTGCAAAGCATACTTTAATTCATTTAAGGTCAAACCATCGTTTTGGTTAATATAAATCTTGCCAGACATCCGATCGAGGTCGCTAACACTGTGACCTGCAAAAAAAAGAATATCCCAATGTCGATCCCAAAGGGCATCACTAAGCTGCGATCGAGTCGGTTCTTGCAACACTTGTAAGGACACATCTGAGAGGTGATTAAGGACCTGAAGATCAACCTGAGTATCAATGCCTTGACTATTTCCCAGAATCGCTAAAATTTTGACCTGATGACTATCTGAAGGGCTCGTTTCAACCTGTTCGTACATTGGTGCTGCAAGGGCAAGTTCTGCGCCGGGATAACGTTCTAGTAAATCCCAGCTATGCCATGGAAGTCCTTGTAAAATAATGTCATCTGTCTGTAGAATGACACGAATTTCCTGAGCGATCGTCAGTTTTTCTAGCCACATTTCACGGATCGATCGAAAGGACTCCGATGCCAACCAATTCTGAAAGCAAGTTTGAACAACTTTTGCAGTTTCTAAACAGGTTTTAGGCGTAGTGATCGAGATTATGCTTTTTTTGAGACCTGCAATCCGAACACTCTCATGGAGCGTTTGATAATGGGTTTGCCAAGTTTGATATTGGGCACGCAAGGTACGATCGGCGGGGAGAAATCCCTGAACTTCCGTTGCGATCGCCTCGCCTTCAGGCCCAATTTGAAGCGTTACTGAAAATCCAGTAGCCCAATCACCCCCTACAAATTTAAGCATCACCACCATTGGTTTCATACTAAAGTTCCTCGCCTCAAGCGTTCTGTCAGGAGTTTGATGCACTGATCCTATCTATTAAGCAATCTGCCGCATCATTGTAACCCGTTAGGATATTAGGCGCATTGGAAAAGCGAGTCTCACTATTTTATTTCCGATCGAGTTGTTGAAGCAGTTGGTGGTGGTCAGAATACCCGAGTCGTTTGGCAAGGAGAATGGAGAGGAGGGTGATGCGTTCGGGTTTGCGCTGTTCGAGGGCGTCGGCGAGTTTCTCGGTGAGGATGAGGGTGCTTTCTTGGGTGAGATTTTCGCTTTGAGTGTTGAGGAGAAGTCGTTGGGCCTCGGCGCGAGTATTCTCTGGCGATCGCAGTTGCCAGACGACGCCTGCGACGGCTTCGGCAGTGGTCCCATGGCTGCTAGGAACAAGACGCCCGATAGCAAAGAGACAAGTACCGCCGCAGTTTGGGTAGGCGAGGGCGCTCAGTCCGGTGTTGTTGAATTGGATGACGCCTGTTTGGGTGGTGTAGGTCGTGGTGGTGTCGGTCGTGGTGAGGTCGGTCGGTGGTGGGCCTGCGATCGCGTTTGGACTACAACTGACAATAAGAAGGGGAATGGTCCAGTGAAATAGATGTAATTTCATTGGGAATGGGGGCAAATTAGTTTTAGGAATAGGGGTAAGTGAAGGGCGATCGCGAAGATTGCGATCGCAAATGAGAATTAGAAAAAGAACAGATCGCCGCCATTAAGCGATGGTCGATTCCCATGTTGAAAAGTTCGCCATAAGTTGGTCTTTATTCAGTGAAATGAACCCATCTTTATGCTGACCTTCGGCTTCCCCGCCGTTGATTCCCCAAGGATTGTAGAGTACAAAATTGTTGCCATCGTAGCCGATCATTGCATAAGCATGGTTAGGAGCGATATTGGAATAGACATCACTGGAATCATTTTTTGTGCTTAAAATCACGAGTTGATTTGCGCCCCAAGCAGAGAGAATCTTCCCAATATCATCATTCTGTTTCAAGATTCCCCAGTTAACGTGACCGTTTTGCGCGTTGCGTCCAGTGATGTGGGACAACGCAATCTTGCCAAAACCACCACTAATTCCTTGATAAGAATTATTGCCATCTTGCCCTATCACGCCCGATGCATTCAATTGAACGTAGGCTTTTTCTGCTAGCGCAACCCATAACTCATTGTTTGGATTGTTACTCCAATTCCCACCCCAGCCCGCAAACACTGCTTGACCAGGGACAGCAGGATTTGAATCTTGTGAACTAGTAGGAAACCAGTTATCCACGGTCACGTAGTCGGCAATACCATCGTGGTAAAACCGAACCGTCCAGGTGTTGTCCCCATTGGCAATAAACATGTTTTGGAGCACATCCGGGCTTCGGAGAGCCGTTGCAGCCAGACCTGCCATAAAGTAGCAATCACCCAGATCGTTCTGGTCTACATCGGTGTAGCTGATGCCGTTCTGAAAGAGTTGACCTTGAACTGGCTTAAAGTTTGTGTAGTTAGTTTTGCCATCGGAAGACATTGCGGCAGGTCGATCGTTCCCTAAGAACCATTTGCCAATCAAGCTCTCCATTCTTTGAGAACTGTCGCTACCAAACAGGTTGCCGTTATCGATGGCACCCAGATTGCCAATATTGCTGCCACCAATGCGCGTATTTGCCGGGTCCCCGTTCAGGACTTTGTTTGCTAGGTTGCTGACGAAATCAGGCATGGCGTGTCCTAATCCACTCAGTACAGTTCTCAAATCGCTCAATTCGGTCGCGTCGATAATACCACCGTCTTCAGTTCCCCGTAGGAGGGAGATCATTTCATTGCGGTCAATCCACGAATCGGCTCCAGCGAGTCGAGCCTGTGCGATCACCCCATAGTCACTCAGATTATTGGTATACCAGTCTCCTGTAGAAATTCCCAAGTCATAGTTAGTAGCCGCTCCATAGCCACCTTGTCCCTGACTGACTTGAATAAAATAGGTGCCGCCTCTTACAGTGTTATGGGTGCCATCCGTAAAGCCATACCCCTGAGCAGAACTCGCAATCACTTCATTTGCATTGACTACTCCATCATTGTTGTAATCTTTGATTAACCGCACATCGGCATTGGCATTCATCCCAGATAATGTGATATGGAGATTGCCTGCACCCACGGTTACACGATACATTTCTGACGTGTTATTGCTATCAAGAGAACCTTTGAGGAGGCGCGTTCCAGAAAGGGTGCCAAGATCAATCTCTGTTGGGAGTAGATTGCTGACGGGAGTCGTAGAAACGGTGAGGTC
This sequence comes from Synechococcales cyanobacterium, assembly GCA_043787035.1. Taxonomy (GTDB): domain Bacteria; phylum Cyanobacteriota; class Cyanobacteriia; order Leptolyngbyales; family Leptolyngbyaceae; genus JAAFJU01. Next base: position 1,518 of record JAYVVL010000414.1, on the reverse strand, counting down.
GTAGTCGGTCGGGACTGTAGTGGGCAAATATACCCTATCGAAGGGTTTGGTCGATCGTTGCTGAGACCAGACTGGCGAAACTTTGAGATAATAATCGCCAGCTGCCAACGAACTCAGATTAAGCGCGACATCATGAGTGTCGAAGTTTTGGGTAGTCGAAATCCCCTGTGCCAATCTATACCATGTACCATCATCGGAACTGGCGATCGTTCTTCCACTGGCATTTAATAAATCGACCGCCGCATTGCCGATCGCACCTTTTAAAAATAGGTTAAATGAACTCGTCTGATCCAGGTGAACATGGGTATAGTCAACAAGGTCACTCCCGCTAATAGCGGACGATCGGGTCCCCATTTTACCATCCAGTTTGCCAAGGTTATAAGCTGTTGCAATCGTGTTATCTGCTGTCGGATCTAGTAGATATCGTAGTTCATTATTTAATGGGTTTTCAAGTGTAACCCTATCTTTAAACTTGGATTTCTGGGTAGGAAGCGGGTCACGAACCAAGCTCACAATGTCATTCGATCGGTTAACTAAGTTACTATTAGTGGAAACTAATGAAGTGACCTCAGTCGCGATCGTAGGAGACCCACCCACGATGATGATTCCAGTTTCGGCGACTAAATTAGTGGATGCATTAGAAACCGCAGTGATAGAACGGTGTAGGAGTGGCCCCGTCAGTCCGGTGGCGGCGATGGATAAAGGCGATGTGGAGACATTGAGGGCATTCGTATTGAGATCAGTCAGAGACTTTGAGGGTTGTGGGATGAGCAACATGGTGAACCTCTTGGGGTTGAGATTAAATAGAGGTGACGTGCACTGTGTCCCTCTATTGCTCTCTAGATTCATGTTTCTCGATTCATGCGCGATCAACTGAATTTGAATGGATTAAAGTTTCGGATCGATCGTGAGAATTGGGTTAGAAGACGGGGCAGGTAACGGATTCACCTGCGACTTACAACGAGGTTCAGAATTGCTTCGGGTCGAGGCGCTAGCGATCGAGGCTATGGCCTGAATCTCGTTCTGACAAGTTACGGATTGCGTTAAGTCGATCGTTGAAACTTGCGGAGTAACGGGTAGTCTTCGGATCGTCGCTAAGACTTGAATATCGTTACTACTAGGCAATGTACTATCTTGCAAAACGCCCAACAACGCCCCGTTCCCAATGTTACTTTGAATTGCAATGATGCCTTTGGTATAGCTTTGAGTGATGCGGGTATTGACTGGATCATAGGTTGGATCAACGATCGCAGTTAGCAATCCAGTCGGTGATCCCGGTGTGAACTGTTTGTCATCATCCTCATATTTGAACTTTGTGAACTCCGATCCGACCTCTTGTCCATCAAACAACACTCGCCGCCCGTCTGCTTGAAGTACAATTCCTTTCCCATCTCGCCGATATCCGATCGCCTCTTCAAAGGTTGTGCCACCATGTCGAAGGGTTATTTTCCCGATCGTCCGCAAACTGACCGGAATTTGAATGCCATCATTTGAGTTTACTTTTTCCTCGGGCACTGT
>JAYVVL010000413.1:0-8153 GCA_043787035.1 Synechococcales cyanobacterium | reverse complement strand
TAAGTATCGATCGACGCTTATTTCCGAAACCCTCGCCTACGCTGCAAAAACTCGGGCAAATCGCTGCGTCTCGGCACTGCACGGCGTAAACTCTGCATCTGCTCCGAGGGCGTGGGCATTGGGAGGAGTTCTAAGATATCGGCGATCGCTTCCATGGACGGATCGCTCATCTGATCAAACAGTTCTCGTACCGTGAGCATTTGGTTTTGGCTTTGGTAAAAGCGATCTTTCCAGTGCTGAATTGCCGTTTCGTACTCGCTGGTTTGTTGCGCTTGGCGGAGGATTTGCTCTTGCATTTCGTTGGTCTGATGCTCCAGTTCTAGAATCCGCACCTGGTTATGATCCCGTTCCTGTTCCAGTTCTGCGCAAGCCTGCTGTAAAAAAGCCTGCGTCTGAAAATGCTTAGAAATTTCGGTCTCTAAACTCAATAGCTGCGACTGCCACCAAGCTTCTTCAATTTCATCCTCATCGACAACCTCCATTTCCGGCGACTGAATCGACTCCTCGCGAAGTTTCTGAGAAAGAGCTTGAATTTGCTGCTGGGCTTGGACATAGCGAACTTCTAGCCGCTCAGACGGAGTGGCGATCGGCGTTACCAAGGCCGTAGGTTCCGCAGGAGGGTCGTCCTCGTCAAGACGTCCTTTAAGATGATGAATCGCCTGCTGCTGAACGTTGGCAAATTCTTCCGTTGCGGCTAATTGGTGCTCGATCCACTCTTGACGAACGAGTTGCGATCGGGCCTCTTCCACTTGCAGCAAAGTCTGGTCCAGCGCCCGCTCTAGCTGGGCTAGACGCTCAGTCTGATGCTGAATCAACTCTACTGACGCGGTTAGATCGGTCATAAGATCTTCCGCGTTGAGTTCAGGGTGAGCCAGTTTAGAGCAAGTCAGCTCAGGGTCATTTGATTCAGGAGTAGCAGGCGCGTGAAGGTCGTCCATAGGTTAGCCGGACATTAGGTCGGAAGGGGGGCTTTCAGCGGTAAGGGACCAGCGGTAATCCACTGATATTTTCAATCGTTCTAAATCATTCTCAAGCTGCTTTTGTTGCGATAGGGCTTTGCGCAGCGTAAAAATCAATTGCTGCACCTGTTCGCGCTGTCGAGGATAGGCATTGGTGCCAAACAGCGATTGACGTTCGAGCATCTGCAAGAGCACTTCATAGTGAACGTGAGACGGCAACGGCACGGGGGGGACAGAGGGTATAGACGGAATACTCACAAACAACCACTCACAAACACATTCTTTTAGTCTGACACGACACACTAGGCATATCGAGTTTTATTTCTTGAAGCAGGTTGAGAAAAGCGCGAGGACTTCTCTTGAGATAGACTCAAATCCCCGCGACGGTTAGCCAGTGTTTAGCCAAAGAGTGCCCCGATCGCCGCACCAGGATCAGGCTGACGCATCAAAGATTCCCCGATCAAAACGGCCTGAACCCTTGCCGATCGAATGGTCTGAAGATCTTTTGGCGTGTGGATTCCAGACTCTCCCACTAGAATGATATTTTTGGCCATCAGCGCCTCATGACGCGCCTGGATGAGATCCCGCGTGGTGTTGAGATTCACAGAGAAATCCCGAAGGTCACGATTGTTAATCCCAATCATCTCCACGCCGTCTAAGGCAATGGCACGATCGAGTTCTTCAAGATCATGGACTTCAATAAGCGCGGCCATGCCCAGTTTTTTTGCAGTCTTAAGGAAAAGCTGCATGTCCTCATCGGTCAAAATCGCGGCAATCAGCAAAATCGCATCGGCCCCATGCACCCTAGCCCAGCAGATCTGGTAGGCGTAGATCATAAAGTCCTTGCACAACAGCGGCAGGTCCACCGCCGCTCTAACCCGCTTCAGATTATCAAAACTCCCCTGAAAGAATTTTTCGTCCGTTAGCACAGACAAACACGATGCGCCGCCCTGTTCATAGGATTTGGCGATGTCCACTGCGTCAAAGTTCTCCCGAATGACGCCTTTACTGGGAGAGGCTTTTTTGACCTCTGCGATCACGGCGGGATTGGTTTTGCCCGATCGTAGTGCGCCAACGAAGTCTTTGGTAGGGGGCAGATTCTTGATGCGCTTACTGACTTCGACTAGGGACGTTTTGTCCCGCAGAAAATCGACCTCGCGCTCCTTTTGCCAGACGATTTCTTCTAGGATGTGACGGGCGGGCGATTCGGCGGTGTTGGTGCGGTATTGCAGATCGAGAACTGCGATGGTTTGATTGGGCGATCGACGACGAATGTCTAACATGATTAGTGCCCCGCTCCTGCACCAGCTGCTCGTTTGAATGCCTCATCCAGCACCTCAGAGAGCGTTGGGTGAGTGTGAACCGTGAAGGCCAAATCCATCACCGTCGTGCCCATGGCCATGGCATTTGCAGCCTCTTGGATGAGGTCGGCGGCGTGCAGTCCGAAAATGTGGACGCCCAGGATTTCATGGGTGTCCGGTCGGAAAATCACCTTGGCCATGCCGTCTGTTTCGCCTTCGGCAAGGGCTTTTGCGTTGCCTTTAAAGTAGGACTTGACTGACTTCACCTCGAAGCCGCCTGCCTTGCCTTTTTCCTTGGCCGCAGGCTCGGTCATCCCTACGAAGCTGACTTCCGGATGGGTGAAGGCCGCAGCGGGAATCACGTTGTAGTTCATGGTGCGAGGCCGATCGCATAAGGTTTCGACCACCGCAACCCCTTGAGCAGACGCGGTATGCGCTAACATTAGCTTGCCCGTGGCGTCACCGATCGCCCAGAGATGGGGAATCGCTTTGCCCTTTTCGTTCACTACGCGAAGATGCTCATCCACGGGGATAAACCCAGGCCGCTGGAGCACCACGCCGAGATTTTCTAGGCCCAGCTCTTTTGTTGCTGGAACCCGTCCGGTGGCGATCAAGCAAGCATCGACTTCCAAGACTTCCGTAATTTCTTTGGTCTTCGCATCCATTAGTTCAATCAGCACGGGCGATCCCGGCGTGATGGTTTTAGCAAAAACGCCCGTTCTCGCTTCGATGTCGCGAGCTTGGACTAGGCTGCGTTGGGCCAGTTTGGCAATGTCAGGATCAAAGGTGGGCATAAGCTGATCCACGCCTTCGATCATCGTGATTTCGCAGCCGAGGGCCGAATAGACGTCTGCAAATTCGAGACCAATGTAGCCACTGCCCACAATAGCGATCCACGGCGGTAGGTGTTCGAGTCTCACCGCATGGTCACTGGTGAAAACCGTCGTCCCATCAATCGTCGCTCCCGGCGGTACAAACGGAATCGATCCTGGCGCGAGCATAATATCCTTCGCCGTAATGAACGTTTCGCGGCCATCTGCGGCCTTGATGCTGACCTTTTGGACCGCTGCGACGCTGGCCCAGCCGTAATGCACATCCACATTTAGGCGCTTGAGGCTGCTGGTTAGGCCGTCACGCTGCTTCGTGACGACGCTGTTGGCATGTTCGGCGATCGCTGCTCGATCGAAGGTCACGCTTCCAACGGTGACGCCGAGTTTGTTCAGGTGTGCAGCGTCTTGCAGTTCTCGCACTTTACCTGATGCGGCAAGCAGAGCCTTCGACGGAATACAGCCGCGATTGACACAGGTTCCACCCATTTCGGCAGCTTCAATGACAGCGACCTTGAGGCCACAAGCCACCGCGTGAAGGGCAGCCCCGTGACCGCCTACGCCTGCACCGACAATTACCAAATCATAATCAAAGGCTTGTGACACGATGGTTCTCCCAACAGTTCGAGACCTGAGCAATGGCCATGCCGCACACTGAGGACGCTTCTTAAAAGGTTTCAGAATGCGAGGTGGCTACTCGTTCAGCCTCTTATTCTCACTGAAAACGGCACCGGGCTGCAACTGATGCGCTGTATTTTTGTGAAATTAAGAGTTTTAGGGTATAAATTTTCTCGTCTAAATAATTAAATATTGTGACCGTCCTTGTATGACAGTTTTGTGATTAATGCGTAAATTTTGATCGAGATTGAGAACAATGGAACTCGTTTTTGGGCAAGTTAGAATAGTCGAGTGGTCTTGGATGGAGTCGATCGCACTAAACCGCACAGGTGAGTCGCATAGGTGAACCGCATTGATTGCAACTGATTAGAATGGATGTATCACGGAGTGATGAAGGAAAATCATGAGTCAACAACAACCCAAGGTTCAATCTAGCCCGATCGATAGTGATCATCATGACGATGGCTCCCGACAGTTGGCCAATCAGGATTTTTTGCGATCGCTCTCTCAGCTTGAGCAAACGCTGATGACGGGTGAAGCCATTATTCCTGAAATTGCCATGGCGTTAGTGCCATCCGAACTCAGTCCTTTGATCGTTCCTGTCTTGGTCTCCCCCATTTTTGACGAACCTTCGACGTCCCTGCAAACGGCCATTAATCATCTCAGTATCGAAGAATGTGAAGTGGCCGAGGCCGTCGCTGACATTGAGCACTTTATGGAAGAACAGGGCATTCCCCTCGATTCGCCCCTCGCCAATCACATTCGCATCGCCGCCGCCTCTGAAGCCGCTAGCGCTGAACTTGAATCAACATCTGCCGCTGCCGCTGAACCTCGTACAAAATAATGGCCGCTGCGATCGCTACATTCAGCGACTCAACCCCGCGCGCCAAGGGAATCCGTACCGGAACATCAGCTAAATCTGCAATCTCGGGTGACAATCCCGCGCCTTCATTTCCCATTACCACCAGCGTTGGCTTCGTGAAGTCGGCCTCCCAATGGATGCGATCGGCGGTGGGCACCGTCGTCACAACTTGAATGCCTGCTTGTTTGGCCTGAATAATCTGAGATCCCAAGTCTTCAACTGTTACCATCGGCAACCGGAACCACTGTCCCGCCGAAGCCCGCATCACTTTGGGATGGTCTAGCTCCACCGAATCCCCGCTCACCCACAGTTCGTCTATGCCTGCTGCCGCCGCCGTCCGGATCATCGTCCCGACATTGCCCGGATCCTGAATTCGCGAGAGGGCTAACCCGAAGGATTCTAGATGCCCCAATTCCCAATGCACTTGCCGCCCGATCGTCGCCACTACCCCGTCCGGATTCACCGTCGTCGTCATAGCGCTCAGCACGGAATCACTCACCAGTTCCACATGCTGCGATCGGTTAAGCGCTTGCTGATGTAAATCTAGATTCCGATCGCGCCACCCTTCCGTAAAACAGAAATGCTCTAACTCGCAACCTGAGACGATCGCCTCTTCGACCAAGTGACTGCCTTCTACAAGGGACAAGTTCAACTCGTGACGGTGCTTAGAAACATGAAGCTTGCGAAACAGCTTGACCCACTGATTCTGCATACTCGTAATCATCTATCTCTCCCCAATGCGGAATCCGGGACTCGAACCCGGAAGTCCTTGCGGACACTAGAACCTGAATCTAGCGCGTCTACCAATTCCGCCAATTCCGCTTGCTTTTTGCTTGGAAAAACAACCCATCTCAAAGCGTTTCCGCCACGAACCAGTCGCATTTCCTCAGCGCACCTAACAATCTCAGATATCCGATCGGCTGTCAAGGGTTTAGTCAGTTTTAAATCCTGGGCGATCGTTAGAGCAGACACTGGACAACGACAAACTTTCCTGTAGAATCGAACCAAATTCAGCAATGCTTGTCCCGGAGGGTATTCGTTATTAACTCTGTTATCAACCCGCTTCAGCCTAGTTCCGTGACCTCCTTAGGTCAATCGATTTTAAAGATTCAAGGGGGATACTCCCTTAGCGGACAAGTTAAAATTAGCGGCGCAAAAAATTCAGCACTGGCGCTGATGGCTGCGACCTTGCTCTGTTCCGACGAGTGTCAGTTGCGGAATGTGCCGTCACTGGTGGATATCCGTTTGATGAATAATATTCTCTCAGCTCTCGGCGTCAAGGTCCACATGACCCAAGATATTGTGACCTTTGATGCGCGGGTGATTGATACCGTTGAAGCGCCCTACGAACTCGTCAGCAAGATGCGGGGCAGTTTCTTCATCATTGGTCCGCTTCTCGGTCGGATGGGGGAAGCGCGGGTCCCGATGCCCGGTGGCTGTTCTATTGGCAGTCGTCCAGTGGATTTGCATGTGCGGGGCTTGCAGGCGCTCGGAGCTGAAGTCAACATTGAACATGGAGTAGTTCATGCCCGAGCCAAAAACGGCAGGCGGCTGGTGGGCGCAAAAATCTATCTCGATTTTCCGAGTGTCGGTGCCACGGAAAACATCATGATGGCGGCGGCCTTGGCGGAGGGCGAAACGATCATTGAAAATGCAGCTCAAGAACCAGAAATCGTCGATTTGGCTGGATTCTGCAACGCTATGGGGGCCAACATTGAGGGGGCCGGAACCCATCGCATTGTGATTCAAGGGGTCAAAAGGATGCACACGGCTGACTATCGGGTCATTCCCGATCGCATTGAGGCGGCGAGTTTTATCTTAGCTGGAGCGATTACCCGATCGTCCATTTTGGTCAATGCCATTAATGTCACCCATTTGACCTCGGTGTTGGCCAAGCTCAACGACATTGGCATCGGTTACGAGATGGAGTCGCCGACGTCGTTGCGGGTGTTGCCCTCGATGTCTTTTCGGGGTACTGATGTTGAAACGCTTCCTCATCCTGGGTTTCCCACCGATGTCCAGTCGCCTTTCATGGCGTTGCTATCGATCGCCGATGGCAATAGCGTGATTACTGAAACGCTGTTTGAAAACCGGATGCAGCATGTCGCTGAGCTGACTCGGATGGGCGCAGACATCAAAGTCAAGGGCAATCTCGCGATTATTAAAGGGGTTCCGATGCTGTCGGGCGCTCCTGTCGTAGCGACGGATTTGCGGGCGTCAGCGGCGTTGGTTCTGGCGGGTTTAGCAGCTCAGGGCGAAACCATTGTCAGCGGGTTGCACCATATGGACCGAGGCTACGATCGATTAGAGTCCAAGATGGCGGGACTCGGGGCAAAAATCGTTCGGGTGAATGCCGACTCGGTGCCGGGACTCCGAAGTTTGGTTCATGAGTAGCGATTTGAATCCCTTAGAAAATAGCCGATCGCTTGTCCGTGATTCCGCTCTTAAACTAGTATGATCGGGCTTCTGAGTTTTATCTGAGTTATTTAAGGGATTGAGTTATGTCATTGGACTGGATTTCCACTGCCGATCGGTTGAAAGCGCTTCCGCCATATGTGTTTGCCCGGTTAGATGAACTCAAGGTAAACGCCAGAGCGGAAGGGGTGGATCTGATTGACCTCGGCATGGGAAACCCTGATGGCGCAACCCCAGCCCCCGTGGTCGAAGCCGCCAGTCGCGCCCTGCAAGATGTCGCAAACCACGGCTATCCGCCTTTTGAAGGCACCGCTAGTTTCCGGGCCTCCATCACTAACTGGTATGAGCGTCACTACAATGTCAAACTCGATCCGGACGGCGAAGCCCTGCCGCTGCTGGGTTCTAAAGAAGGCTTAACGCACCTCGCCCTGGCCTACATCAATCCGGGCGACACTATCCTAGTCCCCAGTCCCGCTTACCCACCTCACTTTCGAGGTCCGCTCATCGCAGGCGCAACGATTCATCCCATGATGCTGTCGGCAAAGAATGATTGGCTGATCGATCTCGGTGCGATTCCGGACGAGATTGCCGATCGTGCCAAAATCATGTATTTCAACTATCCCAGTAACCCCACGACAGCGACCGCCCCGCGTGAATTTTTTGAAGACGTCGTGAAGTTTGCCAAAAAACACGAAATCTTGTTAGTCCACGATCAGGCGTATGCCGAACTTGCCTTTGACGGCTACAAACCCACCAGCTTGCTCGAAATCCCTGGCGCAAAAGACATCGGCGTCGAGTTTCACACCCTATCGAAAACCTACAACATGGCAGGTTGGCGCGTGGGCTTCGTCGTGGGCAATCGCCATATCATTCAAGGCTTACGGACCCTGAAAACCAATCTCGACTATGGCATCTTCTCAGCCCTTCAGTGTGCGGCAGAAACCGCCCTCCAACTGCCCGATCGCTACGTTGAAGAGGTCCGTGAACTGTACCGAGGTCGCCGAGATTTCCTCATCGAAGGCTTGGGCAAACTGGGCTGGAATATTCCAAAACCCAAAGCCACGATGTATCTCTGGGTGCCTTGCTCCGTAGGCATGGACTCCACCGACTTCGCCCTCTCCATCCTCCAGAAAACGGGCATCGTCGTCACTCCGGGCAACGCCTTTGGGGC
>JAYVVL010000412.1:0-2886 GCA_043787035.1 Synechococcales cyanobacterium | reverse complement strand
GCGCCCAAAGAAGCCACCGCCGCCTAACCCCATAAAAGGCTCACTGAAGCATATCGATCGCTAACCCGTGAGCCTTTGAACTCCGCTACCCGAGCTTTGGACTCCGACGACGGACCTCTGAACTCCAATGACGAGCCTTTGAACTCCGCTACCCAAGCTTTGAACTCCGACAACGAGCCGTTGAACATAGTGCGGTTCAAAGTGAATTTGTCCCTATCGCTAATTACAAACTAAAACCCGATCGATCGAATTGACCGTGGGTAACGTGTTTGGTTGGTTGGCAAATCTAAAACTTCTCAACCCTCAATTCTAGGAACATCGATCGACGTCTCATTCACCATCATCCTTTGCACCCCCAGCCGAACCACTGACAAACTCAAAATCACCAAAAACATCACCAAGCCAATAGTACAGCCATAGCTAATCTTGAGCTGCTGAAACGCTTGATTGTAGACGTAATACACGATCGTACTCGACGCATTGTTCGGTCCCCCGCTTGTAATCACATACACTTCCTCAAACACTTTCGTCGCCGAAATAGCACTAATCACAGCCACCAACAGCAAATAAGGCTTCATCAACGGCACCGTGATATCCACATGCTTCCGCAATCCATCCGACCCATCGATCGCCGCTGCCTCATACAAATCTGTCCCAATCCCCTGCAACCCCGCCAAATAAATCACCATATAGTACCCCAGCCCTTTCCACACCGTCACCGCCATCACAGAAAACAAAACAATCTTCGGGTCCGTCCGCCAACCTACTGCACCTAAACCCAGCGCACCCAAAACTTGATTGAACAACCCATTGGAATCGTAAAGCCACTTCCAACAAATCCCCGCCACCACCATCGAAATGACAACAGGCGTATAAAACATCACCCGAAACCATTGAATGCCCCGCAGCTTCTGATTGACGAGGATTGCAAGTCCTAACGGCAACGTCACCAGCAAAGGCACCACACAGATCAAATATAAAACCGTATTCCAAAATGACTTCCAAAACAGATCGTCCCGCCAAAGAATTCTAAAGTTCTTTAACCCAACCCATTCAGGAGCGCTCAGCAGGTCATAATCCGTAAAGCTTAAATACAGCGCTTGGATTGCTGGATAAAATACCGTTAGCATCAGCAGAATTAACGCAGGTGCTAAAAACAAATAGGGCATAAGAAACTTCGATCGCACGCTTAATCCTCTTCCGCCTCAACCCGACGAATCGATCGACGGGGAGGCAACACCTGAACCCGACGACGACTAGCCGTCTGAACCGTAGGTAAATACGCCGGATAGTCATCGTGGACAACTTCAATAGTGCGACCTCGATTTTGGCGCGACAGCAGGACAAACATTCCCACTAATGCAATCCCACCCCCAAAGGTCAATACCATCCCACCCAAAGCCCAAGGCAACCCCGAAACCATATTCGTGGCAACCTGATCCGACGCCGACGCAACCGGTTGAACAGGCTGAGACGCAACGGTCGGAATAACCTGAGGACTCACCATCCCTGTCCGAAGCTGCGTCGTCATTGTATCCATAACCGTCTGCTGACTACGCATCTGGGCCTGTAGCTGCTCAATCTGGGCCTTCAGCGCCTCTACCTGGACCGAAAGCTTGGCATCTTCATAGGGCGTGCGTCCGATGCTTACCGCTGGTGAAGTCCCTGGCAGACTGGGCAATAGTTGACCCGTCGCCGGACTAATCGCTCCTTGTCCAAGGGATAACTGAGGTAGTTGAAAAGACTGCGCTTGTGGCATTAACGGCGAACCAATAGTCAAGCCACCGCGCATCACCACCAATGCCGCTAACCCGGACAGTGCCGCACCACCTAAAAATGAGGTTGTATCACTCATTGCTCTAGCCTTTTTGTCTTGATTGAACTCAACTCAACAATCAGAAATTTCATCAGGAACTAAGATTGCCCCTCATGATAGCCGCATTTATAGTATTCGATCGCACAAATTTTGAGTTCACAAACTTAGATCTTTGTGACTCAGCCATAGAGTCAAGATTATCCCTAAACTCGTAGACCCTAAGTTACCCGATCGATTGTGCAGAGTTATGCGGAAAACACGGGACAGAGGTTGAAGAAGCTGAAAGACAATAGTATTCATTTTTCATTTTGCTACAATACACTCAATCCATGAAAACGCCAGATTTTATTCGGTTTGCAATGGCGATCGTCCCCGTACGAAACCCCTATGCAAACCCTGAATCACCTTACTCCTCTCCTGATGCAACCCACGGCGAGCATCGAGGTCCCCAAAAGCCTATGTCACACCAGTCTAAGTCACACCTGTTTCATCAGCCTTCAGACCCATCTTCATCTCAGTCCGATCATCCTCAGCACCTAGCAGACCACTCACACAGCGCGTCCTCCGAATGGCCTGCGCAAGATAGACGACGGTTGGGCAGTTACCTCTTAGAGGCCGGACTGATTAATGATGCGCAAATCGAAGTCGTTCTTAACGATCAGCAAATGATGCAAGAAATGCGCTTTGGGGAGGTCCTTGTCGTCCGAGGCTGGATTAAACCCGAGACGATCGATTTTGTAATGAGGCGCGTCGTGGAACCCGATCGGGCCTATCAAGGACATCAGGAACAACCGATTGTTGACAACACTCAACCCACTCTCCCTCCTGAAGTCAGTCCACCGCTCTTCCCCACTTCGCCCCCTCAATCCAAAGTCATGGCACGGGCACGAAGTGTAGACGGGGACGTTGAGTTTGACATTGTGGATGAGCGATCGCAGAATTTGCCCCCGACAACGCCCTTTATCCGAAGTACCGATTCAGGTCAAAGTCGCAACGATCGCAAATCCCTGCCGTCTATTCCGGATGGAGACGGCGTGAACTGGGCGGGTTAGCCGCAGGTTTGCGGCCAA
>JAYVVL010000411.1:0-8185 GCA_043787035.1 Synechococcales cyanobacterium | reverse complement strand
GCAATCGCTGTTCCGGTCGGGTTCTCTAAGGCACGATCAATGAACGGATTCATGCTGGGCTTTTCTCCTATAAATACATTGAGGGACGAGACGGATCTGGGTTTAGCCACCGAATGAGGGGAGACGGTAGCGCGTTTCGGTCCCTTGCAAGGTCGGCGTCCGAAAGTGACCCACCGCTTGCAACACCAGTCCTCCTAAACGTCCTGGTTTCGTCTTCATCTCTTCCTGCAACAGTTTCACCATCAGATGCTCAATGTTGACATTAGAGGCCAACACCCGTTGAACGGCAGCTTGCGCGGCGGGCAGTTCCACCTGCTCATAAATCGTGCGGTCTAAGGTTTCAAGTTCCTGTTGCGCACGATCTGAGGATTGGATCAGTAACGATTGCAAATGAGCCGGGAGCGACGCGTTTGAGGGCACTTCCGGTGAATTCATAGCTTCGGACTGGACCTGCCGATACTGCGCGATCGCCTGTTTCAACGTCAATCCGGCCTCTCTTGCTTGCTTAGCAAACTGCGCAATCTTTTCGACATCCAAGGGTCTGAATGGCTCATTCCCTAGACTCAATGCCTGGGCGATCGATCGCGCATCCTCCGGGTAAATCTTGTATTGCTGATAAATCTGTTGGGTCGTTAAACCTTGAAAGCCTTTGTTCTGCATGGATTTAGCTCCTTAATCAAATAACACCAAGCTGCCTCAAGCGCTCTTCCAACACCTCTTGACCCTCTTCAGATCTAATCCGTAGATATTCCTGACGGGTACAGGTGCTTCCACCTCCGGTATTTCTCATCTCACAGAAACGAACTATCCGGCGAATTTCTTCAATTAAGTCCCGGCTAATCGGATCATCAAATCGGTCCAATGCTTTCCGACACTTTGAAACCGTTGTATGAGACGCACCTAAGAAAGACGCAGCCTCACCCCAGCTTTTGGGCAATCCCAGCTTTACTGGATGGAGATCAATAACTGAATTCATAACGGTTTAAAACCCTTTCAAACACTTAACGTTAGACCCTTTCAAACCGTTGGAGGCGGTCGGGAGATCCGAGGAACACTTGTAACGAGTAGGGAAATTGTAGATTCAGGGCGAGGAGATCTAGGACCGCTCATCAGTTTCCTCTTATAAAATTTGTTTGATGGATAAAGATTACAAGCTATGCTAACACAGTAGTATTACAGTGCTACCACTTTAATCCCTGTCACAACAAACGGTGTACCCTTATGAGAAGAAAACTCTTTAAAAAATTTAAGCAGCCTGAATTCACCGTGCCAACTAACAAGGCAAAAATTTTTTCCTATATCGAGCCGGAACTCAAAGCGGAGCTAGAAGCTCTTGCTCAAATTCGCAATCGATCGCTTTCTAATTTGATAGAAACTCTTGCTCGTCTAGAGGTAGAGCAGGCAAAAGCTTCAGGGGAACTTCCTGAAAAGAATCAATCTGCTACCAAATAGAAACGAACCCATCACAATTTCCACTCATTCCTTCAGGACAAGGGTGGCGTAAGCGATCTTGAAATGGATAAATTCGTGCTGAATTAGAATCGGAAAAATAATAACAATTGAATAAGATCATCAAATTACATAAATTTATGCTATAAAACACAGTAGAGCATAGAACTTTAATTCTTATGCATTAAGGAGTATTATTGATGTAAGACAAAGACAATTAACAGATAAATAACGTGGCTAAACGAATCACTGTAACGCTTGATAATGACTTACATGACTGGATTGCCGCTCAAGCAGAACGGACGGAGCGTACTGTGCCAAATTATTTGGCTTGGCTCGCCCGAAAGGAATATTTAGAGATGGCAGACCGACAAAAAGTTACGGTCCAAACTAAGTAAGGAGCAAACGAACCCATGACTGTCGCAACCGATGACCTACGGTCGGTCAAAGACCAGATAATAATGCGATCGGAGCGCACACATTCCTAAGTCTCACTCTAACTGTTTCCAAAATTTGGAAAGGAACGCACAAGTGAAAAAACGATCGGATCCCACCATTTCAAGCCAATTTGAACCGATCTAAAGAATACGCCAAGTTTCCATACTTTTTCCGCTTTTGGATCTATGATCTGGAAGTCTCTCCAGACAGGGGTTTACGAACTTCCTAGGTGAGATGAGGCACAATGCCTCTTGATAAGTTTTTCACCCACGCCTACGAGGTCTGCCTATGCAACAAATCCCATCAACTAAAAACCCCAGTGACTGGAATCACTGAGGCTTTTAGACGAAAACGAAATATTGGGCGGGATTATTAACTCATACATGTTTAGCGACGTGCAGTTAATAGTCTTCGTGAGACCCGGAACGACAATTACCACTTTGGGGCTTGCTCGTTTTGTTATGCATTTATTATGTCTTATTTTGACTGCATTGCAACAGTTCACTATGCATTTTTTTTGCATGGCCCTCTTTCCCCATCGTTTTAATCGGGTAAGTGTGGCTTAAATATATGTGAAATCCTTACTGTATCTATACTTTAGGATCTGTCCTGCTTACAAAAATATAATGGGCGCGATCCAAAAAAAATTTACATGAGGTAACAATTTTTGACCTGCGCTTCCCACTGTTAACCATTAACTAGGGAAATTTGTCATGTCCATCACCGTAATAACTGCAACCTCTCAAACTCATCAATCATTTCAGAACGAATTTATCCATGGATCAGCGATTGACTTGGCTCTCTATACTGCAACGATGCGGGTGGTTAACGATCTAGAACAGGATGGACAAGGCAATCCTGAAACTCCTATCCACGATGCCCTGAATTGGCGTTACACACGGTTTGGACTTCGGGCAAATGGAGCAATGTCTGCTGCCTTGTTCCTAAATGAGGATGAATCCTGTTGGCAAGCTAAGCTGACAGAGCCGAAGCTCGACCAAAAAACGGGCAAGATTCGTAAATATGAAACACCGATCGGGAACAGCTCACGAGCTTTTCTTCCTACAATTCCATTCGTAACTCGGCAACGGATGGAGCAAGGTTATGGGATTAAGTTCCCTTCTGACGGATCATTCTGGGACTTCATCGAAGCACACCCCGAAATTCCAATCATCTTGACGGAAGGAGGTAAGAAATCCCTTGCCGGACTGTCTCATGGCTATGTGACGATCGCACTTTATGGGATTAATTCTGGCGTTAGTAAATACGAGACGGTCGCGGGCGAACGACTTCGTCGTCTGAAGCCAAGTCTTATTGCGGACTTGCAACGGTTTGTCGTGAACGGACGGAAATTTATTCTTGCCTTTGACCAAGATATCAAACCCCAGACTCGTTACAAAGTCGAAGGAGCACTCGCAGACCTCTCTTGGCATTTAGAGCAAGCAGGTGCGATCGTCAGTATTGCCTGTTGGGATGGCAACGATGGGCAGTCGAAGGGGCTAGATGATTTGATCGTGACTGCTGGACCGGAGGCATGGAAATTTGCCTATGACCAGTCGATTCTGGCAACCGAGTGGCGAATTGGACGACAGCTTGCAATGGAGGTAAAACGTAAGCCGGATTTATCTATTGGCGATCGAGAGTTCTCTGCGGTCATTGATCAATTACCGAAGTCTGGCACCATTTCCTTCTGGGGTGGCAAGGGAACCGGAAAAACTAAGGCAATCGGTATACTCAGCCAATCTGAGACTTGGTTAGCGCTGGTACCGTTACAGTCTTTGGGGCGCAGTACGGCTGAATCGCTTGGGGGCGTATTTATTAATGATGGCGACCAGGTGCGATCGCAAATCCTAAAGGAAGGACAGCCTGTCGATGGGGTTGCCGTTTGCTATCCTTCCATGATGAAACTGGTGGAGGTCGAGAGTGATGTGCTTATTCTAGATGAAACGACGGCGGGTTTAGAATTCTTGTTATCCTCCAAGCTAACCAATCAAGGTGGCATTCGTCCCCTGTTGCTCCGCGAATTTGAACGACGGGTTAAGACTGCACGATTAGTCATCCTGGCAGATGCGGATCTCAATGAAGATGTCATTCGCTATGTCGAGATGATTCGAGGGGAGCGGACTTTTCTGGTGAAGAGCGATCGTAAACCGCTGAACTACCAAACCTATTTACTCGATGGCACTCGCAACCAATCGATCGCGATGTTTCTTCAACGAGTTGACTCTGCACCGCCAGAGAAAATTCTGTGGCTGAATTGTGATGTGAAGGCGATTGTTGATCAACTGGATCTTATGCTGAGTCAGCAAGGAATCAAATCTCTGAAGATTACCAGTGAGACCAGTGGTGGAGAAATCGAGCAGGAATTCCTCACATCCAAGGGTAAAATTCTGCCTTACCTCATTGCACAGAACGTGCGCGTTATCCTCAGCTCACCTAGTGTGACGCAAGGCTTTAGCGTTGAGCACCACACAGATTTGATTGATTCAGTCTGGGGAATTTATACCGGGTGTTCAATTTCAGCTCACAGCATTGCTCAAGCGCCCGATCGAATTCGGAGTAATCAGGTGCCCCGTTTTCTTTACATCGCGAAAAAGGGCACGTCTTACAGTCGGTTAAGTCGGGCAGAATCAGCGGGTAAGTTTCTCCGAGAATTTAAGTCAGTGCAGTCAGCAACCGCCCGATTAGTACGCCATGCTCTGAAGCCGGAGACACTCGGCCAGGTTGATAATTTGGATTGGGAATCGGAAAATCTCAAGTTGCTCGCGTCATTTGGTGTTCGACGGAATCGAGGGATGCGTGCCTTGCGCGAAACGGTGATAGCTCTACTGCGCCAAGAAGGGAAGCATGTGGAAGTAATAAAGCCTTGTATCAGTAAGACTAAGGCAAAGGAAATTGAGCAAAAACTCAAATTCACCAGAAATTTTATTTTACTGACTCACGCTAAGTCTGTGGCAACTTCTCAGGAACTCACTGAGTTAGAAGCAACAGGACTCGAACATAAAAGTCGCAATTTTGCCCTCTCCCCAGATGAACTCCATTCGCTGGAGCGGTTTTATATTGCTCAATTTTATCGTCTAGGACAGGTCCAGATTGAAGATGTAATTATTGATCGCCAAGGCAAAACGCGGAGTGAGGTGAGACATCTAGAAATGGTTTTAAACGGGGGAGCGACGGCGATCGTACTGTCAGCAGAGTCCATTGAGCAAAATCCCGATACCCCTCAGGACTGGTCAAAAGCTGTCGTTCAACACAAGCTTCTGGATCTTAGTGGATTACGGCAGTTGATTTGTGACATTTATGCCGGGGAAGTCACTGAATTAGACCCAGAACGGATGGGAACGATCGCAGCGTACCTTCAGGCTCATCCTCAAGAGTTTCAATTGGCATTTGGGTTTAGCCGGATTGATAAAGTGTCCCCGATGCAGGCTGTAACAACAGTACTAGATTGGTGCTGTATAAAACGCTCTGTTCATCGGAAAAGAGCTAATGGGGAAGTGTTGCGAATTTATCGAATTGATCTCGAACATCTTAAATTTTTGCAAAGCCTGTTACAGCAACGATTAGAAGCTGATCCAGCTCTGGCTATAGATCAGATGAATCAGGGAGCTGGATCAGAAGAAGGAAGAGATCAGAGTCTTCGTCAGGGAAATTCAGTGAATAAAAATTTCCTAGGAGAAACGGATGAGCCTGAGTTAGGGGCTAAATTTACTTCCTGGAAAGCTGGATAAATTCTCTGTACCTTTTACAATTTAATTAAACAGCGTGTAACAATCTCTTTAATCAAGCCTGCAAAAAATACCGTGGAAATATTGTGTCCATGACTCAAAAAAGAATTGCGATTGCCGCCCGAAAGGGAGGCGTTGGTAAAACCACGATCGCGTGTGGATTGGCTTCCGTAATGGCAAGCCAAGGGAAACGAGTTTTGGTGGTTGACTTAGATCCGCAGTCGAATGCTGCTTACGTTTTAGGTGCGAATCCAACAGCTCCAGGAACGGCAGATTTGCTTACAGGGGGATCCCCTACACCCTTGGAAGCTGCTTCAGGACTCTACGTTTTACCGGGTGGACCGGAACTTGTCAGTCATGGCATTCAATCGTTAGATCCTGAAGATTTGGCGGATGTTGTCAAACCACTTCAGTATGACGTGATGATTTTTGATTGCCCTCCAGGCGTCGAATATCTAGAGAGGTTAGGCATCGTGGCTGCTAATACTGCGATCGTTTGTACTGATGCACATCCCTTAGCTGTGATGGGTGCTGGACGGGTATTGAATGAGCTGAACTTGCGTAAGCAGAAAGGACGGAAAGGGTCGCAGCGCTGGGCGATCGCACTCAGTCGAATCGATTTGCGTCGTTCAATGGATCAGGCACTCGATAAGCAGTTGGCGGAAGCTTATCCTGAGATTGCAAGATTAGTCGTTCATCAAGATGCTTCTTTGGCTTGGGCAGGTGCTGAACGGATTCCTTTGATGGACTATGAAGCAAATTGTCG
Organism: Synechococcales cyanobacterium; assembly: GCA_043787035.1. Classification (GTDB taxonomy): domain Bacteria; phylum Cyanobacteriota; class Cyanobacteriia; order Leptolyngbyales; family Leptolyngbyaceae; genus JAAFJU01. Next base: position 1,804 of record JAYVVL010000411.1, on the reverse strand, counting down.
TGGGGCAAAAGATTTGAAAAAGTTAGCAGAGTGGGTTTGGAATGGTTAGGAAACGAAAAGATGTTTCAGCGCTATTTGACTTAGCGACCGACGTTGCATCAGAAATCCACCAGCAGGACCAGATTGTTGAGGAAAGGTCTGAACAGGACCGTGCCCAACGGGTAACGTATCTACTGGGTCAGATTGAGCCACGCGTAAATGATACGCGTCCTCTTCATCCCTCACACGTTTCGGATTTGGTTGAATCGATCGCGGCTCTGGGGTTGATTGAGCCATTGGTGATTGATCAAAGGGGGCGATTATTGGCAGGTGCCCACAGACTTGCGGCTATTTCTTTGCTAAAGGACGCTTCGCCGGAGATTTACCAGAAGCATTTTGCAGGAAATCAGATACCAGTCCGTTTGATGCTATTTGATGCTGATGTCGATCAAGAACGAGCTTTACAAGTTGAGCTAGCGGAAAATGAGAAACGAGTCAACTACTCGCGTGACCAGATTGAGCGACTTGCTGAACGACTGAGGGCGTTGAACTATCGAGATACAAAAGGTCGTCCCAAGCAGGGAGAGAAAGCCCTCGGCCCCGCTTTATCAGTTGCGATCGGGGTCTCGACTCGTTATGTCCGTAAAGTCTTGAGTGAGCAGGCAGCCCGAGCTGAGCAAGCAGTTAGAATTGAACACGCTGAGCGAACGGGTGAACCTATTTTGGAAAATAGGAACTCACATCCTATTTTAGAACGGGTTAAATATTTGAAAAAATTGGAGGCGTCCTTAGAGGCATTTATAGGATTACCTGAGGTCGAGTCGCCTAGTCGGCAAGACATGAGTTTACACACAGCAGCGATCACTTTATTAGATAAGGTTCAGACCAGCTTAAAACAGCGTCGGCAGAAGTCTTGACTGCTGTGAGCAAGCGTTCAGGAATCTTATTTAATAGTGAAGAGAGCTTGCTCCGATTCCTTTATGTACCACAAGATCGGGAGCTTAAGATTCTCAGACGCGAGTAGTTTCGATCGGCTATGGCGCACAAATCTCGACGATCGAGCTTCTTAATGTAAAATTATCTTGTACTACAATTGGGTTTTTGTAGGACAAGATAAACGTACTTTAGTCATCTGAGTTCATCTAGAGTCTGCTTTATGGAAGAGAGCCAAGCATTTGAAGTGCCACAAGGTCAGGAGATTAAGATTTTCAGAGATCTAGTCGTCTCGATCGCCAACAGAAGGCGAGTTTCAACGATTGAACTTCTTAATGTAAAACTATCTTGTACTACAAATGGGATCTATGTAGTACAAGATAACCGCGCATTAAATCGTCTCGACCGTCTAAAACCCCTATCTAAACTAGAGATTAGACCATTTCAAACTAATCGAAGCTGGCTTCTTTTTGTGTCACAAGACCGGGAGTTTCCAGTTCTCAGACGGGGAGAGTCGATCGCCTATAGAGGTGAAAATTCAGCGATCGGATTCACAGATCTGCAACTATCTTGTACTACAAATGGGATCTGTGTGGTACAAGACAACCACACTTTAGAACTACTCGATCGTCTAAAACCCATATATATAGTGGAAATTGACCTCCACCAAGCCGATCGAAGCTGGCTCCTTTTTGGGTCACAAGACCGGGAGTTTCCAGTTCTCAGACGGGGCAGGTCGATCGTCTATAGAGGTAGAAATTCAGCAATCGGATTTACAGATCTGCAACTATCTTGTACTACAAATGGGATCTGTGTGGTACAAGATCAGGGAGGATACGATGCCTCGTAAACCATTGCCGCATCTTCTTGCCGCTCAAGCCGATCGACTCTC
>JAYVVL010000410.1:0-2907 GCA_043787035.1 Synechococcales cyanobacterium | reverse complement strand
AGCGCTACCATCACCCTCATCCGCGAGTTCAGCAAAAAATGGAAGTGCTTTACCTAAAAAGTCAGGGACTGCCTCATCACACCATTCGTAAACTGTGTAAAATTTCAAAAACGACCTTGACCGTCTATCTTCGATAATACCTAGAGGGTGGAATCCCGCGTTTGAAACAGTCCAATTATCAAGGACGGCCCAGTCTTCTCAATGCCCATGCTGAAACGCTTGAAGCTTATTTCACAGCGCATCCACCCCAAACGATTGGGGAAGCTACGTCAAAAATTTATGAGATGACAGGAATCGAGCGCAGTCCAACCCAAGTGAGTGCATTCCTGAAACGGCTAGGAGTGCAGCGGCGAAAAGTGGGATTTGTACCGGGAAAAGTGGCATACCCGAAAAAATTGCCCAACAGGAGTGATTTCGAGAGGAGGAACTGGAACCTTTACTGGAATTGGCTAAATCAGGCAACCAAGCCGTTTTTTATGGATGCTGCTCATTTTGTTCACACCACTTTTTTAGGGTATCTCTGGTGCTTCACTCGGCTATCTATTAAATCGCCTTCAGGACGAAAACGCTTCAATGTCCTCGGTGCGCTCAATGCAGTCACGCTCGAAATTATCACTTTCACCCATGAAAGCTATATCAATGCCGAGAGTGTCTGCGAACTGATGCGGAAATTAGCGGCGTCAGGGCTGGGCATCCCCATCCCCATTATTTGCGATAATGCTCGATACCAAAAATGTGCGATCGTCTTTGAAGGAGCCCAAGAGCTAGGGATCACGTTTTCGTACTTACCCTCCTATTCCCCGCATTTAAATTTAATCGAGCGATTGTGGAAGTTTGTCCGAAAGAAATGTTTGTACTCTAAATATTACGCAGATTTTAAAAGTTTCAGGACGGCCATTTCGAGCTTGATTGAGACCGCCCATATTGACAAATATAAAGAACTCAAAAGCTTGACGAGCTGGAAGTTTCAGTCATTCAAGAAGGTCAAGTTGTTAGGCGTGTAGAGTATAATTGGAAACTCCAGTTAGGGGCCAGTGCCTACACGATAAGGTTAGGTGACGACTCTGACAGTATTGAGGCGAGCGTTAATCGATTGTCCTCAACGCGGTAGCAGGGGTAAATATAGCGGTGCGATGTAGCAAGTGCCTTGAACCATGCCAGATTCGTAGCCACCCCTGACTACATCGACATCTAGCCCGCCCGCCCGCGTTGAATGAGATGCAAAACGAACAACAGTACAACGGCACCGACAAAGGCAATAAAGATGGTTCCAGCAAGTCCAGGGAACGGTGAGGCGAGTCCTACTTGTCTAAAAAGCCAACTGCCAACAAAAGATCCAACAATGCCTACAACTATATCTCCAAGAATCCCGTACCCGATTCCGCCAGCTACGAAACTGGATAGTATTCCTGCAATAAGACCGACAATTAGCCAAGTGAGAAGATCCATCTTTCCTCCAAAGGGGGTTGATTCGGAATACGTGTAAAACAATGCCACGAACTCTTGAGTCCTTGATTAAACAAAGGATATACCAATTTAGAGGCAGAGGGTGAAAATCTTCTGGTTCACTGCAAGGATTGCAGAAGTTCCAGAAAGTGAGACAGCCCTGTAAGTGTTGCAGAGTCAAGCGAGACGGTTATTTTATAGCTCTGTGCGATCGTCTGTCAGTCTCAGGAGTTTTCGACATTACAGCGTACTACAAAAGTAAGATTTAGTCCGAGGTTAGTCCAGCCTGTTTTTGAGACAGCAGATTTCAATCTGAGACAAGCGCCAAAGTTTGGTGGCTCGACCCACTCAATGATTTACAACTGTAATACAGCTCTAAAACTACCTCTGAGAAGGCAATTCATGCATTCATGCTCAACCCACGTGAAGTTTGAGCGCGAGCATGCCTACTAACACTACCAAGCCAAGCGCTCGACGCAAGTAGTTGACCCCCTCAAACATCTCCTGCCATGCCCAAGTAAACAGAGCGCCGAACGCCACTAAATCTACCCCGGTCTTAAGGTCACCGCTGGGGAGTATGAGTTGGAGTGAGGTCGCTGTTAACCCCACTAGAAGTGGCAGATTCGGCATCTGAGCAATCACAATCCTGCCCTCACGGTCACGAAACGTACGATCCAACAACGTGGTTGCCTTCGCCTTACGGTTCTCTGGATTGGAGTTCAATTGGGACGGCATCTGACCTGCCTGAATGCTATTGGAAACAAATATTAGCGCTGCTCTGCCCACTCGGTGCCTGACTAAAGTGAGAGATTGCCAAGGTGATCGCGAACAACAGGATTAAAGGTTGATTCGATCTGTGGGCAAGTGCAATTCGTTTTAGAGAAACCAAAATTTACCAAAAACTTGACCAACCCGCTTCCAGGCTTAACTGAATCCACTTTACAGATCATCGCAAGGTCAGGATGGCGGCTCGTCTCTGCTGAGGCGTGACCTCCAGATAGCGAGACAGCTCATTCAGCGGCTCATGCCCCGTGATGGCAACGATCGTCTTAATGGGGATGCCCTTTCCGTGTAGCGAGGTCGCCAGCGATCGTTGGGGCTTCCCAGTATGGTGAACGGCTGACGGCAGCGGTTGCAATTCTAAGTAGTGAGAATTATCAGAGTCATAGCAAAGTTAAAACTTTATTGCATCGACTCTTTGGGATTGATATTTCTGTTGCCAGTGTGAATCGATTACGCAATGAAATGAGCAATGCTATTAAGCTCCCCGTTCAGGATGCTCAGGATTACGTCAAAGGAGTTCCCATTCTCCATAGCGATGAGACCAGTTTTAAACAAGACAATGGGGATGGTAAGAATCCAGGGCGTAAAAAAGGTTGGTTGTGGACCGTCGTCTCAGCGTCAGTGGTCATTTTTGAAGTGGCATTAAGCCGAGCCAAGACCGTGGCTCAAGGCTTAATC
>JAYVVL010000409.1:0-21059 GCA_043787035.1 Synechococcales cyanobacterium | reverse complement strand
CTTCAGCGGCTTTCTTCAACACGTCAACTTTATCCGTCGCTTCCCAAGGAAGGTCCAAATCCGTCCGACCAAAGTGACCATAAGCCGCCACATCTTGGTAGAAACGACCGTTACGTTCCCCCGGAACCGTCCGCAACCCGAAGGTATTGATGATTCCCGTTGGGCGCAACTCGAAGTTTGCTATGACGATATCCGTCAGCTTCTCTTCGTCGATTTTGCCCGTACCGAAGGTCTCAACCAAGAGACTCACCGGACGCGCTACACCGATGGCATAGCTCAGTTGGACTTCGCACTTATCCGCCAACCCTGCGGCCACGATGTTTTTCGCAACGTGACGCGCCGCATAAGCAGCACTGCGATCGACCTTTGTGGGATCCTTGCCGGAGAATGCACCGCCGCCATGACGGGAATAGCCGCCGTAGGTATCGATGATGATTTTGCGTCCGGTCAGCCCTGCGTCACCTTGAGGCCCGCCAATGACGAACTTCCCAGTGGGATTGACGAGGAACTTAGTTTTACCTTCAATCGGCTTAAGCGCAATGCCCTCAAAACAAGGCAGCACCACCAATTTCCAGAGGTCCGCCTTGATTTTGACCTGAATCGCAGTGTTGTCGGTCAAGTCGCCGATCGTCGCCGAGTGCTGGGTGGAGATCAAGATCGTATCAATGCCGATGGGCTGGTCGCCTTCGTACTCGATCGTCACTTGAGTTTTGCCATCGGGGCGCAGGTAGGACAACTGTCCAGTTTTGCGAACCGCTGCAAGCTGACGGGCAATGCGGTTGGCCAAGCTAATGGGCAACGGCATCAGTTCAGGGGTTTCGTTACACGCATACCCAAACATGATGCCTTGGTCGCCTGCACCTTCATCCTCATTGGACGAATCGACGCCTTGAGCGATGTCAGGAGACTGTTCATCCAGCGCAATGAGCACGGCGCAGCTATTTGCGGCAAAACCGTTATCAGAGTTCGTATAGCCAATTTCTGCGATCTTCGCCCGTGCGAGATCGATGAAATTCACCTGTGCTTTCGTAGTGATTTCGCCCGTAATCAGGACGAGTCCAGTGTTTACCACAACTTCAGCCGCAACCCGACTCGCTGGGTCTTGGGCTAAAACTGCATCCAGAATCGTGTCAGAGATTTGATCACAGATCTTGTCTGGATGACCCTCTGTCACTGATTCAGAGGTAAAAAAGTATTTGCGTGCCAAGGATAGATCCTCTCTACTAGCGCGTTTGGGACAATACAAAATGAGCGGTGTTCATCGTACCAGGTTGTGACGTTCGCCCTACAGGTGCAGTTGCACGCAAGTCGATCGTCCCATACGGTGAATCAGAGAGTTTAGATGCTTGAGAATTGATCTCGGGATGATATTAGCAATTTCATAGAGACCTTGTGAAGGGGTAAGGTCAAACTTTATCTAGTCTTTGAACTTTCATATCTAGTCTTTGAACTTTCAATAAGTCCGGACAGTTTTAGGTGAGAGTGGCAAGGAAAGCTATCCAGCGCTTAAAGTACAGTCACAGATAACACAGAGACTGTGCAATGGATAGCCTACAGAATATTCTGACGGACGCACTGACCTCAAAGATCCCAGACTTGGGGAGCGGGGGAGGTTCGTCAGAATTTCATAGATCCTAATAGGATTGCTATAGTGAATTCCAGACACCGCACGATCGACTTAGGGATTTTAGTACCATGACGACTGCCGCACCCGCAAGCACCCCTCAAATCCCTCTCTCCCTCCGCTCCAAACTGAACCAACTTCGATCGATTTTCCAAACTATGGACCGGGCTTTGATTGCCTACTCCGGTGGCATTGACAGCACACTGGTGGCTTACCTTGCCTATGAGATGCTGGGCGATCGTGCTCTTGCGGTGACAGCGCATTCTCCGTCGCTACTACCGGAAGACCTCGATGATGCGATGACTCAAGCTCAATCGATCGGCATTCCTCATACCGTCGTCGAAACTCACGAAATGACCAATCCCAAATACACCACCAACCCCACCAATCGCTGCTACTTTTGCAAAAGTGAACTGCATGACACCTTAAAGCCGATCGCTCTGTCTCAGGGATTTCTCTACGTCGTGGATGGCGTCAATGCAGATGATTTGCACGATTATCGTCCCGGTATCCAAGCAGCCCAAGAACGCGGCGCACGATCGCCCTTGGCGGAAGTGGGGGTCAGTAAGTTTGAAGTGCGCGAAATCTCTCAGTTTCTGGGCTTACCCTGGTGGAACAAACCCGCTCAACCTTGTCTCAGTTCCCGTTTTCCCTATGGCGAAAGCATCACCGTTGAAAAACTCCAGCGGGTCGGACGAGCAGAAATCCATCTGCGAAAACTAGGCTGGCTTAACATTCGGGTCCGATCGCAAGGTGATACCGCCCGAATTGAGGTGTTGCCGGAAGAGGTTCGGACGTTTGTAATCCAGACAGACTTGGGATTGCTGGTCGATCGCTTTAAGTCCTACGGATTTCTAGCGGTCACGCTAGATTTAGAAGGCTATCGCAGCGGGAAGCTCAACGATAGTTTGAACCTCTAATCCTGCTTCCATACTCGGTTCCAGAGGGGATGACTGCGGCCCTGCTGTTGTATTTTGAGAACGCGACCGCGCAGGGAAGCTTGTTCATAGTCAGGCAGCCCCCAGATCAAATTTCGACTCTGCCCGATCAAAGTGCTTAAGGTCAACCCAATGCAAAGCCCGAGGCCCACGGCTGCGATCGGGTGAAACATTAGCCCGACTCGAATCGCGGACCACGTAAAATAATCCTGCAAGATCTGCCACGTCTTCCGAAGCTGCCACAAGCTCCAACCCCCCACCGTTAGCCAAAGTATCAAAAGCGTCAGCCAGCGACCGATGACGTTTAACCGATGGAGCCGATCGATCGCCTGAGTAAAGGCTGGATCGCGTTGGAGGGTTTCATCTTGATCGGTGTTGGAGTTGGAAGAAGAGTATTCGTCGGGCCGTTCATCAGACATTTCATCATTAGGATATGAGGACTAGCCTTGTTTACGCTACTTAGCAGGCGTTGGGCTGGATTTTGGGGTTGGACTAGCAGTTGGGCTTGGGGTTGGACTAGCGGCTGGTCTTGATCTTGATCTTGATCTTGATCTAGGCGATGTGATAGGGACAGTCGGCGGCTGGATGGAGAACGGATTGGCCGGTGCGGCAGGGGGCTGAAGAACGGGTAAGGGGCTAAAATCAAACCCTAGAAGAACCTGTGACATTCGGTAGTAGGTCGCCCAGCGACGAGAGTCGGGACGTTGTTGCCATTGCGATCGGCTCACCTCTACACTCATGACCGGAGACTCTGCGCCCTGATGTAAGCCCATGACATACACCACTAAGCTACTCGCCAAAAGATCACGATCGAATGTGCGTTGGATCGCGGCACGGGCAATGAGTTCCGATCGACTGATGAAGGCCGCATAGGGTTCTGCCTTCAAACGTTCGACCCGAATTTCTTGCCGTGCAACGTAGGCTTGGGCGGCGGGCGGTGGCGGAAGGGTCGTAAGGCTTAGGAGTGCGCTGCTCACACCGAAGAGCGTCGCGAGTAGAACCGATCGGTTTTTCATAGGATGCAGCCTAATCGCAGCAGAGTAAATTACCTCAATATTGTGCATTATTCCTAGTGGATCGGCGCAAGGGTGAAGAAACTCAATGGCAATTCCAAATGTAAATGCGATCGATCGGTGGCGGGTGACGGTTGTCACGCCCCTACAAAAACAAAACCTGCCGAAAGATCCTATTTCTCAAGGTCTTTACCTTGAATCAAATACCCACAGCGGTGTTCGCCCTCCACCAGCCAGTGAGTTCGCTCCACCTCGCAGTCATAAAGTGCGATCGAGAACATTTCCAACTCGTGGCCGCACACCTTCGGAAACGTTGCCGCAATGTGTGAAATCGCACAGTTATACTCAGTCAACACATACTTAGAATCGCGATCGCCCTCATCCACGCCATGACACTCCGCCATATAACCTTCGCCTTTGCGCAACTCCACCAGCGCCTGCACCCGAGTCTTCAGTGAACCCGAACCCAGCAAATCTCGGTACTCCAACGCCTTGCGTTCCCACTGCATCCGCAAAATCACATCCACCTGTTCCGCATCCATCAGGGACGAGAGCGAACCCAACAGCGATACCGCAAACTCATCCGATCGATTGGGAAACTGCGATCGGGCTTTCGGACTGAGTTCATAGAGATGATTCGGACGACCCATGCCGCTCTGCACCGACTTATGCCCAATCATTCCATCGTCTTCTAAATCTTTTAAATGCCGCCGAATCCCCTGGGCACTGACCCGAAGCGCCTGGGCAATCGCTCCTGCTGACGCCTCTCCCTCCCGAAGCAACACCTGCAAAATATCCTGTTTTGTCGAAAGCTCTTTTGTTGGGATCATGACAAACTTACCTAGAAATTCTTCACGCAGTGTTAATCTTTGCTCTTCACGCTTCAATCTTCGCTCTTTAATTATGACTTTGACAACACATTTGTTGCTAAAGTGCGGTAAGGTTAATCTATGAAGTTGCCATGGCATCGGTGTTGTTTGATTATAAGATCAACACTTGCTGTTGTTTATTAAACCTCGCGGTCCGGTCATGACTCAAGCTTCCGAGAAAAACCTCGACATCATGAAAAGCTTTGCAGAAAGCTATGCAAAGCGCACTGACACCTATTTTTGTGTTGATCCCGGTGTCACAGCCGTCGTCCTTGAAGGGTTAGCCAAAAATAAAGAAGACCTCGGTGCGGCGCTCTGCCCTTGTCGTCATTATGAAGACAAGGTTGCCGAAGTCAAAGCGACCTACTGGAACTGCCCCTGTGTCCCTATGCGCGAGCGTAAAGAGTGTCACTGTATGCTTTTCCTGACGCCCGACAACGACTTCGCTGGAGATAGCCAGAGCATCACCGTTGAAGAGATTCGCACGCTGACCGCCTCGTAGAACCCGATCGTGCCAGTCCAGCGATCGGGATTGCCCATCCCACTTCCACCGCGCACCTTTTTAGGAAACCCACCATGACTTCCACGGTTCAAGCCCTCGTCAACCAACCCTATAAGTACGGTTTTGTGACCGATATCGAATCCGATGTCATCCCACGGGGTTTGAGCGAGGACGTGGTGCGGATGATTTCCTCGATTAAAGAAGAGCCGGAGTGGATGCTGGCATTTCGGCTTAAGGCGTATCGCCAATGGCTTAAGATGACGACTCCTGAATGGGCACATGTCGAATATCCCGCGATCGACTACCAAAACATCATCTACTACTCTGCCCCCAAGGTAAAAGCTAAGCTCAATAGTCTAGATGAAGTCGATCCGGAATTGCTCGACACCTTTGAGAAACTCGGTATTTCGCTATCTGAGCAAAAACGGCTCACCAATGTAAACGTCGCTGTAGACGCTATTTTCGACAGTGTTTCGGTCGCGACAACCTTTAAAGACAAGCTTGCAGGCTATGGCGTAATCTTTTGTTCGCTCTCGGAAGCCGTCAAAGAACATCCTGAACTTGTCCAGAAATACCTGTCCAGCGTCATTCCCATCACCGACAATTACTACACTGCGTTGAATGCAGCAGTCTTTAGCGATGGATCGTTTGTCTACATTCCAAAAGGCGTCAAATGCCCCATGGAACTCTCGACCTATTTCCGCATCAACAACGGCGACTCCGGACAGTTTGAACGGACGCTGATTATTGCCGAAGAAGGCGCATCGGTTAGCTATCTCGAAGGCTGTACTGCGCCTATGTATGACTCCAACCAGCTTCACGCGGCGGTAGTTGAATTGATCGCTTTAGATGATGCCGATATCAAATACTCCACTGTCCAAAACTGGTACGCAGGCGACAAAGAAGGCGTCGGTGGGATTTATAATTTCGTCACCAAACGGGGCCTGTGTAAAGGCAAGAATTCCAAAATTTCTTGGACCCAAGTGGAAACTGGAAGCGCCATTACCTGGAAGTATCCAAGCTGTGTTTTGATTGGCGATAATTCGATCGGTGAGTTCTACTCAGTTGCTTTAACCAATAATTACCAGCAAGCCGACACCGGAAGCAAAATGGTCCACATCGGCAAAAACACGAGAAGCACCATAGTCTCCAAAGGCATCAGCGCCGGACATTCCCGCAACAGCTATCGGGGCCTCGTGAAAATCGGACCTCGCGCAGTGGGTGCCCGAAACTATTCCCAATGCGACTCCATGCTCATCGGCGATAACGCTCAAGCCAACACCTTCCCCTACATCCAAGTCCAAAACAACGGCGTCAAAGTCGAACACGAAGCCTCCACCTCAAAAATTGGCGAAGACCAGCTCTTCTACTTTGCCCAACGTGGGATTTCGGCAGAAGATGCGGTGTCGATGATGATTAGCGGATTTTGTAAGGATGTGTTTAATCAGTTGCCCATGGAGTTTGCGGTCGAGGCCGATAAATTGCTGGCGCTGAAACTTGAAGGGAGCGTAGGGTAAACAATGGTCACTGTACTTCGGCAGAGTAGGATTACTCATGATGAATTGGTTGAGCATTTTGGAGTTCAATCAATTCAAGATGACCCATCCTTCTTTCCCGAATGTGAGACTAATTTGCCTGAAATTTCGGAGTATGAACGAATTAGTCTCGATAAAGTCCAATTAGGCTACTTGAACTTAATCAACAATGCTTCTTTTTCTGAGAAGTCAGTTCAGATTTCAATCTTGGGACCACTTCTTTTTCTGGCAGATTTTTTCTGCCTCCGTTCAAGATTCATGCTAAAAAGACAATTGAGCTTTCAGATGAGCTGGAAGATGGTGTGGTGCTCCGAGGTCAGCTCCATATTGTATTGATTAAGCATGGTTTTTGGGTGATGGCGATCGAATCCAAACGACCTACCTATTCAATTGAAGCGGGCCTACCTCAGCTTATCTCTTATCTATTAGCTAATCCAAACGGAGATCTTCCCTGCTATGGGATGATAACAACGGGTGAAGAGTTTATTTTTGTGAAATTGGTAAGAGATGAGCTTTCTAGATATAAATATGCAACTTCTGACCTATTTATATTGCGTCATCGTCATGAAAATCAACTCTACGATGTGTTCAAAATTTTGAAAAAATTGACTCGGATTTAACCCGATGACTTTAACACTTTCCCCATGGCAACTCCACATATTCCAAAATCAGGAAGTCGATCGATAAACACTGTTTCTGCCGACAAGGTAGATTTACGCTTTTTGATCGAACATTTCAATTTAAAATACGTTCAGGATTTAGATTTCTTTTTGGAGTGGCAAAGTGATCTTCCGATCGTGACTCCCGCGCAGAAAAGTGATTTAGATGTCGTCAAGCAGGGCTATCTCAATCTATTAGATTATCCGTCCCTGCTTGAAAGTGCGGTTCAGGTTGCCGTCTTAGGACCGATGATGTTTTTGGGGAGGTTCTTCTTACCGCCATTCCATGTAAGGGGTGAGAAGTCGATCAAAATTGAGAATGAGGACTACGAGGTTAAAGTAACCGGAAAATTAGATATTCTTCTACTTCGTGATAATTTCTGGGTGATGGCGATCGAATCCAAACGATCGGAGTTTTCCTTAGAAGCCGGACGCGCACAGATATTGTCTTATATGTTGGCCGATCCTGACGCCGATCGTCCGAGTTACGGACTCGTCACCAGCGGCGGCAGCTTTACGTTTCTCAAGCTTACCCGAGGTGAAATCAATCATTACAGTTTATCTAGGATTTTTGAAGTGATTAATCCTGGCAACGAACTGTATGACATGTTTGCGATCCTGAAAAAAATTGCAGCTTTATAGAAAAGGAAGGGACTCAAAATGGAGGAATCTGAAATGGGATTGGTGTTTGCAGAAATCGAGTTAGTCTCGGACGATGATCTTGCGCTTAATCGGCGCGGGTATATTTTGGAAGATAAAATTCGACACTGCACGGTGAGAGCAATGGCGGATAGCGGTGCCACAATGCTAGAGATTCCAATTCATATTTCTAAGCAACTAGATTTACCTAAAATTCGACAAATTGAAGCCGAACTTGCTGATGGGTCAGTTGGATTTTACGATGTGATCGGACCCGTCAAAGTCCGGTTTTCCAATCGCCAGACGTCTGTGGAGGCACTCGTTATTCCCGGAACGACAAAAACATTATTAGGCGCAATTCCAATGGAGGCAATGGATGTCCTAATCGATCCCAAACGAGAACGATTGCTTGTTAATCCTGATAGTCTAAACGTCGCGAAGATGATGTTGATGTAAACTGGAACTACTGCGATTGATTTCGATTTCTGATTGAGCACCTAGAGAGAACCACTGTGATTAGCCCCAACGCCAGTACAATTTTATCGGTGAGAAATCTCACCGCGAACGTAGATGGAACCCAGATTCTGAAGGGGTTGAATCTAGAGATTAAAGCCGGAGAAATCCACGCGATCATGGGACCGAATGGGTCCGGGAAGAGCACCTTTTCTAAAATTCTCGCAGGTCATCCTGCTTACGAAGTTACGGGCGGTGAAATTGTCTTCATGGAAAAAAATCTACTGGAAATGGACCCTGAAGAACGATCGCGCTCTGGCATCTTTCTCGCCTTTCAGTATCCCCTCGAAATCCCCGGCGTCAGCAATCGCGACTTCCTGCGAGTCTCTTGCAATGCGAAGCGCAAACATGAAGGGCTAGAAGAACTCGATCCCATGGATTTTGATGACGTGGTGTATGGGAAATTGGAATTGCTGAAGATGGACGCAGAGTTTCTCGACCGAGGCGTTAATGAAGGCTTCTCAGGGGGCGAAAAGAAACGCAACGAGATTCTTCAGATGGCGCTGCTAGAGCCTAAACTTGGCGTTCTTGACGAAATTGATTCAGGATTGGATATTGATGCGCTTCGCGTGGTGGCGAGTGGCGTGAATGCGTTGTCGAATGTTGACAATGCGATGTTGTTGGTGACGCATTACCAGCGTTTGCTGGACTACATCACTCCCGACTACATTCATGTGATGGCGGATGGTCGTATCTTACAAACCGGAACAAAGGAATTGGCGTTGAAGCTTGAAGCTGAAGGGTATGACTGGCTTTTGGAAGGTGCAGCAGTATGAGGAGTGATGTAATGACGAACATGGGCATAGACGATACTCTGGACGAAGTGAACCCCACGATCGGCGCTGAACGGATTTCGGCCAAAATCGATCGTACGGCTTACCTCACTAATCTGGTGCAACTTCGCAGCGGCGAAACGCCTGATTGGATGAAAACGACGCGGGATCAGGCTAGTGCTATTGTGCAGGAGATGGCGATTCCGTCGTCGAAGGATGAAGATTGGCGCTTTACTGATTTATCTGAACTGGTGCAAACTGAGTTTCAATCGGTGAACCATCCGGCGGCCTTAGGCTTTGAGCAAATCAAGGCTTACATGCTCCCCGAAACAACGAATAGCCGATTGGTGTTTGTGGATGGTCGGTATGCGGCAGATTTATCATCGATCGATGACCTGCCCGAATCGGTTTTCCTGGGTGGCCTCGCTCAATCTCACGAGTTTTTGCCTAAGGTGAATGAATACTTTGGGAAACTGCCGGGGGGTGAGGAAGTCTTCACTGCGCTGAATACTTCAAGTGTCATAGACGGTGCGTTGGTTTGGATTTCTAGGGATCAAGCTGTAGAAGCGCCAATTCACCTATTAATGATTGCAACGGGAACTGCGAATCATTTGATTCAACCTCGGGTGTTAGTCATTGCTGAATCGGGATCGAAATCGACCATAGTCGAAGATTATGTTTGCTTGGGCGATCGGGCTTACTTCACTAACAGCGTCGCTGAGATTCATATCGCAGATAACGCTAGCGTCACCCACAGCCGCATCCAACGCGATAGCCAAAGTGCATTCCACATTGGTAAAACCGTTGTTTCTCAAGCCCGAGGTTCGATCTATTCTGGCATCGCAATCCACTTTGGTGGCATCATGTCACGGCACAACTGGGAAGCCTACTCCCAAGGTGAACAAACGCATACTGAAATGCTCGGCTTAACCTGGGTGGACGACGATCGTTTAGGCGATACCCACAGTTTAATAGCCTTTAGCAAATCCCACGGCACGGCAAACCAAATCAATAAGTGCATCGTCGATGACAAAGCCCACGCCATCTTCAACGGTCGCATCTGCGTGCCCAAGCTCGCCCAGCACACCAACGCCGCCCAACTCAGTCGCAACTTATTGCTCTCCCCCAAAGCTCGCATTGACACTAAACCCCAGCTCGAAATCGTTGCGGATAATGTGAAATGTGCCCATGGTGCGACGGTGAGTCAGCTTGAAGATGATGCGGTTTTTTATCTGCAAAGTCGCGGTATTGACGCAGATTCGGCGCGAAAGTTGCTGACCTATGCCTTTGCAACTGACGTGATTAATCACATTCCTGTCCCGTCTTTGAAAGCTCGATTGCAGACTCAGGTAAAATCAGCAAACGAGGTCTAGCCCACATACTCTCAATTTCAAAGAGGTTACACTCAAACACTGGGAGAACATTAATGGCTTATAGTGACTTTACCCTAGAGAATGTGATTGATCAATTTGAAATTGTACTGGAGTCGGGCATCCTCTTTGACTCAATTGGTTTGATAGAACCGACTTCTTGGCTCCGAGAAACATTAATCCGTGGAGAGAAAACGGCATTAGCCTCTTCAACGGAGAAAGCTCGATCGGAGTTTTTGGTGGCACCCATTTTGCTCGAAGTTCAGGAACAAACGATTCCACTGATTTCGATTTATTCTGGGAAGACACTGACGGCTGATTTTCAACGGGGACTAAATGGAGAATGTGACTTTATGTTAGGAATGGGTCCGACCTTACCGATTATTCAGTCACCTATATTCTCGTTGGTTGAGGCAAAGAGACAAGACTTACAACTTGGACTTGGACAATGTGCGGCACAAATGCTAGGTGCGCAGATTTTCAATCAGAATCACCACCAAAATATTTCTAAAATTTATGGCTGTGTGACCACAGGTGAGGCTTGGCAGTTCTTACGGCTTCAAGATAATCACCTGACGATCGAATCTCGAATTTTCTATTTTAATGAATTAGAAAAAATCCTTGGTATTTTACAAATGATTGTTATGGAAAGTTTAGCGCCAGAATCTTGAGGTTACGTATTTTACGGATATACAAATGGCATACAGTGATTTTACGTTAGAAGCAGTTCTGACCCAGTTTGATTTAAAAGAAGTGACAGCACCGTTGTTTGCGACGATCGTGCCCGTTCAGCCGAGCGCTTGGCTCCAAGAAACGCTGGCCATCGGTCAAGAGTATGGCTTGCGATCGGGAACTGAAAAGCTCGATCGGAATTCATTGTGGTCCCTATTTTGTTAGAACTTCGTCGCTTGAGTGCTGAACCCTTTGCTATCTATTCTGGAAGAAATTTAGAGGGCGACAGGTCACTAGGTTTAAACGGCGAATGTGATTTCTTACTAAGTCGGGGTGAGACGTCCTATAGCCTTCACGCACCTGTTTTTGCGATCGTTGAAGCAAAAAAGCAGGATTTGGATCTAGAGTTAGGACAATGTGCCGCGCAACTCATTGGGGCAAGGTTATTTAATCAAAAAAAGAATGAGTCTATTCCAATTCTTTATGGCTGTGTGACAACTGGAGACAATTGGATATTTCTCAAGCTCGAAGATCAGATATTGACCCTAGACACCCATCGTTATTTTTACAGCGAAATCGATCGAATTTTAGGATTTTTGACTCAAATTCTAACTAAGATACAGGAAGGATGATTAGGATACAAATGGAGAGTTTATATGCCATATAGTGATTTCAAGCTTGAGGATGTGGTGCATCAATTCAAACTAGAACTGCAAGATGACAATTTATTTGCGCCGTTAACTCCAGTTGAACCCAGTGACTGGCTCACTCAGACGTTGTCGTTCACGGGAGCCATGGGCAGACGATCGGACACTGAGAAATCGCGGTCAGAATTCATGGTTGCACCCATTCTAGCTGAAGTAGAACGATCGCATCCCGATCGCATCGCTGTCTATTCTGGCAAAATGATGGACGCGGATAAAAGTCTAGGGCTGAATGGCGAATGTGATTTTTTGTTGGGTTTGGGTAAACCTTCTAGCTTAGATTTGCGATGTCCTATCTTTTCAGTTGTAGAGGCAAAACGTCAGGATTTAAAGTTAGGCGTTGGTCAATGTATTGCTCAAATGATTGGCGCACAAGTGTTCAACAAAACCCACCACGACCCGTTAGATATCCTGTTTGGTTGTGTAACAACAGGTGACTTGTGGCAGTTTTATCAACTGCGGGGATGTGAGTTGACCTGTGATACTGAGCTGTATTACCTAAACCAAGTCGATCGGATTTTAGGTGTTTTTCAAGCCGTACTTTACACCGTGGAAAAGACTCGTTAAAGTGGCCAGTTTTAGTTATAATAAAGCGTGTTGACTATCCGTTGAGCGAACCGTTCTATGGCTTATGGTGACTTTACATTAGAAGCGATCGTTGAGCAAGAACGCCTGACTATCAGAGATGCATCTATTTTTGAAGTGGTTGACCCCGTTCCTCCTAGTGATTGGCTGCAAGACTTGCTTTCAAGCAGTGTCATAATCGGTCTATTTTCAGGAACGGAAAAGTCTCGATCGGAATTCATTGTAGTCCCAATTCTCATAGACATTGAACGAAGGTATCACGATAGGTTTACGATATTTTCAGGTAAAAGCTTTGATGTTGACAGGTCAAAGGGGCTGAATGGCGAATGTGATTTCATCTTGAGCAAAGGACAGCCGACTCGACTTATTCAAGCTCCAATTTCTGCGTTGGTGAAAGCCAAGAAGCAGGATATTGATATCGGACTCGGACAATGCGTCGCACAAATGATCGGTGCCCAGCTATTTAATCAGCGAAAACATCAGCCTATTAATGTGATTTATAGCTGTGTCACTACAGGCGATCGATGGCAATTCCTTAAACTAGAACAACAAGAACTGATAATCGATCGCATTGAGTATTCCCTGGCAAACAACTTACCTGATATCCTTGGATTTTTCCAACTCGTCCTCGCATCCCTCTAAAATCCTCCTTAAAGAATACTATGCTTCTCACCCAAGAAAAATCCCTTGCCCTCGAAATTCGTCATGATTTTCCTATCTTGAATCAGGAAGTTTATGGCAAACCGTTGGTGTATCTTGACAACGCAGCCACCTCACAGAAGCCGATCGCCGTTTTGAAGGCGCTACAAAATTATTATGAGCAGGACAATTCCAACGTCCACCGGGGTGCTCATGCATTGAGTGCGCGGGCAACTGAAGCCTATGAAGGTGCGCGGGACAAATTGGCGATGTTTGTGAATGCGCGATCGCGCGATGAGATTGTCTACACGAGAAATGCGTCTGAAGCGGTTAACTTAGTCGCCTATGCGTGGGGTATGAATATGCTCAAACCGGGCGATGAAATTATCCTGACCGTTATGGAACATCATAGTAATCTCGTGCCGTGGCAACTCGTTGCGCAACGAACGGGAGCCGTGCTGAAGCATGTGCAGTTGACAGAGACTCAAGAATTTGATTTTGAACACTACTTATCATTGCTCTCTCCGCGTACTAAGCTGGTTTCAGTGGTGCATGTGTCCAATACCTTAGGATGCATTAATCCTGTAAAAGCGATCGCCGTTGAAGCCCACAAAGTCGGGGCAAAAGTCCTTATTGACGGGTGCCAAAGTGCGCCGCACATGAAGATTGATGTACAAGATTTAGATTGCGATTGGTTCGTTGCATCTGGACATAAGATGTGCGCGCCAACGGGCATCGGGTTCTTGTATGGCAAGCTCGATTTATTGAGAGCCATGCCGCCCTTTATGGGCGGTGGTGAAATGATTCAAGATGTGTATTTGGATTATTCGACCTACGCCGATTTGCCGCATAAGTTTGAAGCAGGAACGCCCGCTATCGCGGAAGCCATTGCGATCGGAGCGGCGGTCGATTATCTGACGGCGATCGGAATGGATCGCATCAATGCCTACGAACATGAGATGACAAAGTACCTTTTTGAACAACTTGCGACCGTGCCCAATCTAGTCATCTATGGACCTAAACCTGCGCCAGATGGGAGTGGTCGTGCAGCCTTAGCAGCCTTTACTGTAGAGGGTTTGCACGCAAATGATCTGTCTACTTTGATGGATCAATCCGGTGTGGCTGTGCGATCGGGAAACCATTGCACGCAGCCATTACACCACATTTTAAATGTAACTGCAACGGCGAGAGCTAGCATTTACTTTTACAATACTCGCGAAGAGATTGATATTTTTATCGCAGCATTGAAGGAAACGATCGCCTTTTTTGTAGAGTTAATGTAGGTGAGGATTTGTGTAAAACAAGGTCCTAAAGTCTAGCCTCTTAACAATCGAATCTCGTCAAGCATGAGTCCAGTGATCTGATTAATGGCGGCATTGTCAAGAGTTTGGAGGAGGTTTTGGGCGATCGATCGTTGCATGTCTTGGCGGCCTTGTTCGAGACCTTGTTCGAGACCTTGCTCCCTAGCTACTCGTGTTGCATAAGTGAGCGCACCGCGTTGGTCTTGGATGTACATCAACTGGCGTTCTATGAGATCAAGTTCCTCTCGCGTTAGTCCTGCTTGATTAGCAATGTCAAAAGCCTGACGGATTTCTGTAACAGATCCCATGCTGTCTGGTACTAAGCTTAAATCTTTTGCATTTTGGAGAAAATAAATCCATTTGTCCGTCAAGGTTTCGAGGCTATCAAGGGGGACTTTGAACTTCGGCAACTCGACGAATACGAGTTCTAAATCAGAAATAGGATACTCCACTGAACTCTCTTTTTCTTTTAAGACGAACCACGAAATGGGTCGATCGATGTCATCGAACATTTCAAAGTCAGTGATGGTTAAAGCAATGACGGGACTGAGAATTTCATAGTCATCGCCTTTGTTGAGTTGGGCGGGGTAGGTTTTGGTCGCATTGTAGAGAACCCGTTTTTCAAAGCCTTCGACGTTTAAGACTTGCATCTCAATGATCACCCAATTGCCATTACTGAGTCTGGCCTTAACATCTAAGTAGCTCGATTTGATTCCAAGGATTCTCGGCGCTTGGTAAGGGTCTAGAATGATCAGGTCTTGGATGATAGAATTGCCTGCGTATGGAATGCCATTCAAGAAGCTTGTCAAGATTCCTCTACTTTGTTCGGAGCCAAAGATTTTCTTAAAGGCGAAATCAGTTTTGGGATCAATGAAGATCATGCGATCCATCACAACAGACAGCTAACTTTAGTTCAGCGCTTGCGCTAGACGATCGCCCTATTTTCAGGCTCACATCCTATTAATCTAGCTTCGATCGGGGAACTCTAGGTCCAATCGTTATTTTAGGATTGGCTATGAAACGGATATTGATTAGGGCTGGTGCCGCAAGAGGCACTGGCATCCTGCCCTCAGGAAACATTTATATAGATATTGTCGATCGACTTAGCATCAGCACTGGAGGATTTATCAATCGAGTAGACAGTCGTACGGGCGTAAAATCAGGCGTTTTTTGGGATATTAATATTACCGATGGCTCGATCATTCTACGCAATGAAAATGTAATAAGTCCTAACGTATTTGCCGCATGCCAACGCCTTAAATGCACTTCCGGTTGATGTAGTCGATTCTAGCCGTCAAATGGCCGATCGCTGTGGTGCTGCTAAAGTAAGTTCATTTACTGCGACCGGACGGGGTGGAATGCCTCAGGGTCCGATGAAACGCCAGGGAACCGATCGCTCTTGGACTGATCTTCGTTCCCTCACCGCTACAATTTCTACTCTAAGTCAACCTATTGTAGGCTCCCAGCCATTAATTGAAGCCAGTGCCATTCGAGTGGATGAGTCAGGCTCGACGATGTTAGTTGCGGCAAAATCGACCTTAGTTCAAACAGCAGCAACCTGTGGAATGGGCGACAGTTCAACATTGTCACAATGAATCTTGTTCCTTTGTCAACGGGCCTAGGACTTCCGATTTGTGACAAAGTGAGTCAGGAACACTAGGGCACGATCGTCGTTAATTCTAATGTCGGACAGGACACTACATTGACGCTTCAACTGCCGATTCATCCGATCGCACAGATTTAAAGAGGCGGCGTAGAGTAGTCCTCCATCACAGGCATTTCCTGATAGCAATACCCGCATCGCCAGTAAATTCGACTGTTTGAGACATGACGCAATAGGATATTTGAGCAACAGGGGCATATTTGCTCACTGTGCATCGATCGATCTTGAGCATTGTGGTCTTGAGAATTAAGGTCTTGAACAACAGAATCTTGAATGCTGCGGGGTTGAAGCGTGTCGGCACGATCGCTAGGGCTGCTCTCCTTTGGAGGGAGAGTGTGGAGCGGAGATGTAGGAGTCATAGAGCACACTGGGTGATGACGAGTAAGCGTTGGACTAGAGCGCGCGGTTTCTGACAAATAGGGTGTAGCCGATTCCCATAATGAACAGAATCCATAGCAAATAGAGTAGGCTTCCACCGATGTGGATGGATACTCCAAATAACCAGAGAATGAAGACTGTAATAATACCCATCAAGAGTAGATTCAACATCGGTTCCTCATCAGGTTTAATCAATTTATAGGAGAGATCTAAATCAATATCTCCTTAAAAAGGCGGACGAAGAGGCGTGTTTCCGTAAGAAGGAGTACACAATATTTTCTCACACAGGCTTTCTTCTTCGCCAAAATAGAGGGTAACTTTTCTCACACCTAAAACAGACCAAGCATAAGTTCGCAAATCTTCTAATTCATTCATCAGCGCGTGAAGAACCATTACATGCGGACAATAGATTGAAAGCACATGGTCAGCGTCGAGTTGTATCTTGCATTGTGGAAGGCTAGAGGTAAAAAACCCTAGAAGCCGATCGATACGATGTTGTCCAAGACGACTCAAATCATCTTTGCTCATAACTGAAAATAACATGAAACCCTTCTCTTTGAAACTAGATTAAACTAACTCATATCTATAGATTTAGGCCACGTCAAACTGAGAATTGAATTGATATCGAAATAGTGTTCTCAGCGACGACGTTGGCGCAGAATCTCGTAAAGACTGCTTCAACTATCTATTGATTAATCTTTACAGACGATCGATTGATTTAAGGGTTGAGTCGTTCGATTATGATAAAAAACTAATCCTTACGAAATAGTTTTACGACATTTTATTTGCAGAGGTTGAAATGGTTGAATCAGTCGGCACGAAAAAGTTTTTCTCATAGTGGGGATCTTGCGTGCCTAATAGCCTATCCCAGAATGTAAAATACAAACCATAGTGCAGCCCATACTTTAAATGATGGATATTGTGGTGGGCAGGACCGATAAACCATCGAGCTAACCAATGGTGCGGAAATTTAGCTGGCAACCTGTCAATGCCTAAGTGATTCAGCACCGCCCAAACGGTCATAGTGGTCAGCACTGCAATAACGGTGATGAAATGCAAGGGAATGACACACACAATCCCGATTAGGAATAAAGACTGGACGATCGCTTCTAAAGGATCAAAGGCAAACGACGTCCAAGGCGTGGGATGACGCGATCGATGATGCCCTTCATGAAGCCACCGAAAAAGTGCGGGATGATGAAACAAACGATGGGTGAAATAAAAGTAGGTGTCCTGAAGCACTAAGACTAGCCCATAACTGACACCCAAATACCACCACCCATATTGATCAGAATCACTGTATAAGCGAGTCATGCCTTCGCCATAGCCTGACATAATCAAAGCCGCAGAAAGCGCGAAGACTAATGTCGAGAGCACAGACAGTTGGATGTCTTTGCGAATCGATCGCCAAGAGGGGAGGCGATGATGTGGCAAGGTGGGACGAATGAATAAATGGCTGAGGGGCGAATAGAAGACAATGTAGCTACCGCCTGCGACTAAGAAATACCGGACTAAGATAATGCAAAAAAACGCAATGCAGTAGAACTCAAATGAGTGTTTGATCACATTAATCTCCGAGTAATCAAGCAAGGGCGATCGCCTGATTAGTGATTAATCCGCCCAAATTCAGAATAACATCATCATGGATAGCAGTTCTCTGTCCATTGGGGTGTGCCACAGACTCAATAGATATAGTATTGCTAAGAGTCTTTTATCCCACCAAACCTAATCTCCTATACCTCTACCAAATCTCTTGGCATTCCTGGATAGTAGGTGGTTGAATTGGTTGAATACCGACCAAAATCACCGGGTAAGTCATAGCTAAACCAGTTCTGAATGCCGCTAGACTTAAGAACTGAATCGGCGAGGGTGATGTCATCGTTTAGCCCTTCAAGGATCACAAGATAATGACCCGCAGAAATCTGGTCACTGTAGGACTGAGCGCGAGTCTTAGGGATGCCTAGGCTGGTAAGACCGCCCGCCAGACTTTTCCCAAAGGAACCGATAATACTACCGGAAATACTAATGACAATAGAGGGTGAAGCCGCGCCTGCCAGCATCACACTTCCGGACCCTGGAATAGCAATCGAACCGAGGCTCAAATACACGCCAGCCATACCGCCTAAGGTCGCTTCCGTGCGTCTATTGATATGTTGTCCCACGATCGAAACTCGATCCATGCGAAAGTGTCTTCGCTTGAGTCCGTACAGAGCGATCTCCGTGGCTTCGCAGCTTGAAAATGTTCCGACGGCCCGTTGTTGTAGCATCATGCTGTTTGGTTTCTTAGTGGTGTGAGCGGGTGAGTGTAGATCTAGATTGCGAATCAAATACGAATCTAAGTAAATATAATAACCGGGTGATGTTTGACTTTAGGGTTGTTGGGTTGAATACGAAATAAATGGTTACTGAATGGAATGTAGCCACTCCTATTATCCGGTCCATTCTCGATCTTCTAGATCCTTTTGGGGTAGGAGAAGCGTCGTTTCAATTTCCTTTCGGATAGCGGCTGTGACTTCACTGTTACTATTTAAACAATCCATTAAAAGCTGGTTGGCGTCGTAGTAGTGCTGGAGCACCTGCTGTTGGTTTGGGCTGAACTGCCAGGAGGTACGAAGGTTGCGATAACGATCGATCGTGCCTCTCAAGGATTCCACCCAATTTGAATAATTGGCGTTCCACCAATCTTGAAGATCGTCCTCATCTTCATGAGCCAAAGGTAATTCTTCCTTGAGCTGTTGAAGAGATTTAGAAAATCCAGGATCCAAAACCATCTTTAACATATGGTTAATTCCATCATTACAAGCCTTTACATCAATTATTTCTTGACTATCATTTAGTGATAATGTACGCAAGAATTCCCCCAAGACCGCATCAAGCAACATTCCCTGATCCAATGTGCTGGCCAGTACAAAATGACCTGCTACAGGAGGAGACTTTGCGAAGGCCGTATAAAAGGCTCTCTTAGTGGCGAGTTGAACATTGGTTGGACCTTGCTGATGGGCTTTTTGATTAGCCCAATTCAGAAAATCTTGGAGATGGCAGTCTTGCGCGACTAATGCATCAACCTGTTGTTTCATCAACTGCACAAGAGAATCAGCACTGCGCAACATCCCCGTCGTCAACAAAAAAACTTCGCGCCAATGGGGATCTGTGATGTGGCTCACAAGTCCACCTAGCGCCTGCTCTAATGCCTGAAGATTATGACTCGCCACGATTTTTCGGGCTATGAAATATTCTTGAAACACCAAATACGAGAATGAAAAAATACCTCGGGCGCGTTCAATTAAGATTCCATGCTGGGCTTCAATGGATTTGAGCATGGCTTGGCTTTCAAGTTGAAGTTCTTCGGGTTCGAGCGGCGGACCGGGTAGGGTTTTAAGATAATCCCCAATGTAGTTTTCAATCACCTGCTGCTCAAAAAAGTACTCGCCACGTTCAAAGGTAATGGCGGCGAGCTGGCTAAGTAGTCTGAGTTTTTGGGGCAATAAAAATCCGCGATAGATTTCATCGCGTTCGACCCCGCGTGCTTCATCCCACTTCCGCAGCAGCAAGTCCAGCCCTTGCTTATAAAAATCAGTTTGTTTCGTTGGAAATTTGCCCTGCCCCTGAAACACCCAGCAGGCTAAATGCAAAAACAACGGCGTCACGACCAGTTGCCGAAACTGCCAGTTTTCTGGCAACTCTAACTTTTCGATAAACTGAGCCGCCTGATTCTCGCCCGATCGAACGGATATCTTCGTCAGGGCCACAAACCATTTCTGAGCAAAAATATCAATTTGATCTTGAGTAAAGGGCGCAATTTCGACATCGGTAAAGCCCCGAAGCTGAAGTTTTTGGGAGACCGTCCGACAAGATGCGATCAAGCGATTTTTATGATATTTTTCTGAAAACTTACGAATTTCTTTCAGAATCGCCGTGATGTCTTGATTTAAGACTTCATCCATCCCATCTAGCAACAGCAAAACACGCCCTGATTGTAAGAGAGTTTCCAGGGCGGCTAAGTTCGATCGTTTGCCCGAAAAGAGCATCTCATGAAGATAATGAAATAGGCTAAAGTGATTGTCACGTCGAGACTCTTCTGAAAGCTCTTTTAGGGAAATAAAAACAGGAACTTGATCGACCGCAAATTCGCCTCGATTGCATTGAATGGCGAGGTATTGCAAAAATGTTGTTTTACCGCTCCCTGGCTTGCCTAGCAAGCGAAGTTTTGAATAGGTCTCAACGGCTTGTATGCCTGCGATGGGTTTTTCCTCAATATCCCCTAGCCCAATCCGATCGAAGTGGGTCAGCGCCAGTTTTTGGAGGTCCGCAATGTCAAAGGACTGCTGACTCGGCACCTCCTCTAGAATATTGACATCCACGTAGATGTCATGAATGTGAACGGGGTGGTTGACATCGAGAAGCTGTAGAATACCGCACTGGTTTTCAATGGTGTCGTACTGCTGCGACCGCACTTGATCGACCAACACCGCAAGGTCTAGAGAACCCGGTTCAATCGAGTCTCCAGATTCAGAAAAATCAGCGGGCGGATTGTGTGCAATCTCGCGCCAATCCAAATCCAAAATGTTGCATACGTCCACGAAGATTTGACGATCGACTGGTTGGCCTGAAAACAGTCGCCAAATTGGCTGTCGGGTCTTCAAATTCACCTCTCCAGCCAGATTCTCCTGCGTCCACCCTTT
>JAYVVL010000408.1:0-2909 GCA_043787035.1 Synechococcales cyanobacterium | reverse complement strand
AAATCACTCTACATCTCCCAACCCGGCTGTTCCGTTTCCCTAAAACAAGAACAACTCCTCGTCAAACGCAACAAAGAAATCCTCCAAACCGTCCAACTCCTCCACCTAGAGCAAATCTTCATCTTCAGCGCATCCCAAGTCACAACTCAAGCCATCCACGCTTGCCTCT
Organism: Synechococcales cyanobacterium; assembly: GCA_043787035.1. GTDB lineage: Bacteria > Cyanobacteriota > Cyanobacteriia > Leptolyngbyales > Leptolyngbyaceae > JAAFJU01. The sequence goes on along the minus strand of JAYVVL010000408.1, from coordinate 2,740 downwards.
GGCGACAAATCCCGTTGGCAAAGCCTCCCAAAAGGGGAATCGTCTACCTCTCCCGCATGGGCCGCTGCTACGGACGCCTCACCCCGATCGAATCCAAATTTTGAGGACTCCCTCGATCGCAGCACAACCTATCTCCCAAACACCGCATCACTACAGTCCTTTGGAACCATCTCCATAGCCTTATTGAAATCGCCGGACTCGACCCCTACGAAGGCGTCCTCCATACCGGAAGCGATCGTCACGCCGCCCTCGTCTCGGACCTGCTTGAAGGCTATGGAAAGCGTGTTCAATGGAGCGTCTTTGAATGTCAGCTATCGGTTAAAAAATATCAAGAACTCCGCGATGACCGAAGGTCGGTCGGAGACCATCGCCTACAATCCCGAGTCAAACCTGAAGATAACATCCGCTTCTATCCCATCTCAGCCCATACCGTAGGGACGATCGAAGTCTGGGGAAGTGGTCCAACTCTGACTGAAATCCCAGGGTCTTTCATTGTGTGAACTTCTAAATCACTATTCATGTTCAAGCGTGCGATCGAACGTCTCTTATTCTTTCCCTTCATCCTCGCTCTTTCGTCCTCCGTACTAATTCTCCGAATCACGTAACCTTTTTGCTGCTGCATTAATCAACCAGCAATGAAATTCTACTGGTACCTGTCCAGTTCGTGCAAACCGCTGTCCAAACGTACTGATGACGGCTGAATGACTTGAGAATGTCAGCCCTTCTTCCAGTGGAAAAACTTCAGCGATATAAAACATCGTGTAATAGGCTCTTGAAGCCGCAAAATCGTAGAGTTCCTCAGCCCATAACACTTGAGAAGCCCGCAAAATCTCTTGAGCTTTTTGAATCAAGGCTAACTGCTGTTCCCTCATACCGAAACTCCTTCCTGTCTTAGATTGAGGTAGAAAGGATTAGGCTTACACTCAACCCAATCACGATGCGCAAAAACCTGAGAAACCAAAACGCCATAATCCATACATAGATCTGAAAAAAATACGGTTGTTCGATCGATTTCTGATCGCGAGTCACAGTTATCTGCCAACACAATTAACACATCAATATCTGAATCTACGGTTGCATCTCCACGCGCCTGAGACCCATACAAGATAGTCTGTTCTAGCCGATCGCCATAGCTATCTTCCAGGTATAAACGTAATTTCCCTAAAATTTCATCAAGCTGAGGATGACGCATTCCTAAATCCTATCAAAAGCTCACCCAGATTATAACGAATTCAACACCGTTGCTTAAATCGAATGTTGTTGAGCGATTTGTATCGTTGAAGAAGAAAGGGGTGTCCTCTGCGAAATTACCCCTCGCATCTCCCCCAGTTTCACCGCCGTAATCGTCACTAAGTCACTCCGAAACTCGATCGGCGTCTGCACCCATGCAGGTTGTCCGATCGCCGCCCTCTCCGCCCCAACTTCATCACAATAAGCATCATTCAACCGCCTGCCGATCGCTTCAATCCTCCCCAACCCTTCTTCATCCCCCTGTTCCTTCACCGCTAAATACCAATCTCTTAACTCCGATCGCGACGGCGAATACCCCTGATTTTTTTGAACTCTCAAAATTTCCGTCACCTGGACCTGCACCACCTTCTCCCCCGCCACGATGTCAGCCCGTGCGATCGTCCCCTCAGGAAATCTCAAAGTGCGAGGGTCGATCGCCTCTTCCAAATAAACCCTCGCCTCCCGAATCCGGTCGTCCAAATCATGCTGAATCCTCAGCGGCGGAAGCACCTCGATCGTCGGCGATGCAATCCGTAAACCCACTCCCCACCCGCTGAGATCCAGCCGATACTGTTCAATCGACTCTGGACAGACAAACCCGATCGCCTGTTTCCCTTGTGGCGTTACGATCGCGTTTACCATCAAAAGACTAATCGTCCGAATGCTTCCAAACATGATTCGATCGCAATTGTAAATCCAATCGGAAAACGGTTGCGGTTGCAGTTACATTCTACGGAACAGGGACTATCGGCTAGGGTGGTTTAGGAAAGGTCTATGCCGTTTTCTTCTACATAGGCTTTAATGCCTGCTTCCAAATCCTGGAATGCTGCTTCTAGACTCGGATAGCTGGATTTGCCTTCGTAAACGGTGCCGCCCATGTCATAGGCGCGGACGAAGGAGGGAGTCATTTTATGTTCCCCGATTTCGATACAGCCGAATGCTTCGACAAAATAGGCGATCGTTGGGTATTGGTCCTCGAAGATTTTAGATTTTGGCATGGTGCATAACCCTTAAACTGATTTAGGTGCAAACATCATCTGAATCGCTAAAATTATATCTGGAAATGCAGCCAGACTCGTCCGTGCAGACTCCCGAAGAATCGTATGACTCACATAGCCGTCATCGCTAGGCTCTCGAAAAACATGAAGCTGTCGTCCCTTCACATCCAACACCCAATACTCCAAAATCCCCGCCTGAGCATAGACTTTATCCTTCGTCTCACAGTCATACTTTAAGGTCGAATCCGCTACTTCCACCACCAGATAAATCTCCGATGCGATCGGATGATGGTCGGAATAGTCCAACACCCCACCGCGCACCACCACCAAATCCGGTTCCGGTTCCGAAAAGTCATCCAACTGAATCGGGTCTTGTCGCCGAATCAACGCTACACCTTTTAACTCATTCTCCAATAGACCTATCCATAAATTAAATTAAGGCAAAAAAAGATGGTAAAACAGTATTTTAGCTGCTTACCATCCAATGAAAAATCTACTTGATTATATCTATA
>JAYVVL010000407.1:0-8253 GCA_043787035.1 Synechococcales cyanobacterium | reverse complement strand
CCTTAGGAACCAAGTCCTTAAAGCTCTGTGCGACGAGTCCAAGATATCGATCGCTGAGGTCGTTGAGATTGTGCTTCATCTCAGGATTAATTACGTAGCTTGCTAGCATAGTATCAAAGACAACGCCTGCCAGTTGAATGCCTTGAAATCGCAATACTAACCGATCGAATTTTGCATTCTGAAGGGCTTTTGGATAGGCGGCACTTTCGAGGATAGGGCGTAACGCTTCGAGAACCACATGCAGGTCAAGATTCTTGCCTGTGACATGAGCGATCGGGATATAAGCCATGCCGTCGAATTCACCATGCCAGCAGCAGCCGAGACCGACCAACTTTGCATCTCGGGGTTCGAGAGACGTGGTTTCAGTATCCCAGGCCACAGGAGTTTCGGGGTTTGTGCAGGTTTTTAAATACGTTACAAGCTGGGTAAGCTTTTCGATCGTATCAATGATTTCAGGTTGAATGGTTGCAGGCTTAATAGTCGATTTTAGCAGCGCGGCTTGGTCCGTCTCTTCTGCACTAAAAAACCAAGTTTCAGTGTCTTCAAATTGATTAATTCTAGCAACCTTCTTTGCCTTTTCTTCCGACGTTTCTAATGGCTCACCTGCGGCACGGCGACGAAATTTCTCAATCTTTGCGCTGAAGGTTTTGAACTCTAATTTATCGATCCATTCTTGAACTGCACTTATTTCAAATGGCATTAACTTACAGGCTTCATGTTCGATCGGCAGCGGAGTGTCTAAATGAATTTGGGCGAGCCATTGAGAATGAAGCGCAGAGTCTTTTCCATCTTCGAGTTTGCGTTTTATTGCACCTTTAATATCTTCAATGGCTTCATAAATTTTAGGCAATGTCCCGTAAGTATTAATCAACTGCGTCGCTGTTTTTTCACCAATGCCACGCACCCCCGGAATATTGTCAGAAGCATCGCCGCATAGCGCTTTGAAATCTACAACCTGCGATGGGAATACGCCCATTTTGTCCTTCACTTCCTGAATCCCAAACTCCTTTGGCGGCGGTGCAGCTTTACCAAAGGTTGTACACATGTACAAAATTTTGGTGAGTTCATGTTCATCGACTAGCTGAAACAAATCTCGATCGCCGCTCAAAATCCGCACTGTCCAGCCTTGGTTTGCTGCTTTCCGAGCCATCGTGCCAATCACATCATCGGCCTCGTAACCGGGTGAAACCACGACGGGAAGGTTCATTGCGCCCAGCATTCCGCGAAGATTTTCTAGATCAGGAATAAAATCTTCTGGAGTCTCCACCCGTCCGGCTTTGTAGGTTTCGTCGGCCTCATGACGATAGGTGGGACCGCCTAGATCAAAGGCGATCGCAACATAATCCGGTGACTCAGCTTCGATCGTTTCGAGCAACGCTTTGATGAATCCAAAGGACACACTAGTTGGAATGCCGCTTGATGTCCGCAAGCCCCCATCCCGACCCTTCGCAAACGCATAGTAGGAGCGAAATGCGAGCGAATGTCCATCAATGAGTAAGAGCTTGGGAGTTGCAGTCATGGTGATGGTAAGGTTCAGTGAGATGGCTTTGAAATTCGATTAGCGATATACTTGGCGATATTCATTGTAGAGGATTAGGGTGCGAAACGGTTTAGCAAATAATGGGGTCGATGCAGGGTGATTTGGTAGCCAATGACGATCAGTAATACTGCAACCACTACGATCGGCAAACACAGGGGTAGAAAAAATGCATGACGCCAATCTCGGTTAATCATTTTAACAATGCGATCGAGACCGATAGACAATTTCGACTGATTGCTGATGCAAGGATCGTCAGACCCTTGTGGCAAAAGTTTCTTTTGAGTTATCGATCGCTTTTCGAGAAGCTTCTTTTGCCAATACAAATCATGTCCAATCAACAGGAACCGAACTATGAAGTGCTTGAATCCATTGGGAGGTGCATGGAGCGATCGGGCCTTAGGTTGTCGCCAGATCGTGTGCCCACATGCAATCAAATTCTGAGCATGAATAACGCAATTTCCGCGATAAAGTGGGAGGGCTGTTGGGATTGGGTGATCTAATAGAAACGATCGACGAAAGGCAACATTATTAAGGAAATACTGGGGAGACGTAATAAGGGGTTTATTTCCTGATGTCACGTCATTTGAATACTGTGGAAAGATATAGCAAAGTGCCATTGCCGTGCCGTAAATTCCGACGCCATTTGTTGTTGTTTCGCCGCCAACCACTTGGATTAGAGGACTGGAAAAGCTCTCTAGTAGAGAGGAGAGCCAATGGCGATCGTAGAGGCAGTCAGAGTCATAGTACACGACAATCTCTCCGGTTGCCCACTGTGCTCCGAGCATTTTTGATTCGTAATAGGAGGTATCTTCTGGTGCAGTTTTTACGGTTAGCCAAGGATAGGTGACTTGCAGTTGTGCGAGTAAGGGTTTGGGCGTGTGGCCACTGTCGATAAGAAGGACTTCATTGGCAAGTTCCGGAGACGGAATTTGATAGTTGAGAGATGCAATAGATTGGGTTAAGCCTAGAACCTCGCTGGTCTTAAGATTGTCGGTTTCGAGGATGATGGAAAATGTTTTGTGGTACATTATCGAATCACAGCATGGACTCCAACAATTCAGTCTGGGCGATTTCGGGGAGGTCAATAGCCGCTTGAGGACGCGCGACCCAGGGTTTCTTCCCGGCGACTAAGATGTCCCACCACTGAAAGTGCATTGCAAGGACATGATCGAGTTCTTTCGTATCTTTGGTGGATAGCCGTGGATCTAGACTATTGGGCAAACAGTACGCGGCGATTTCCGAAGCTTGAAGCATGTGTAATACGCCAACCGAAAATCCTGTTCCAGCATACACAATGCAGCCACCCATAGGCAATGCTTTCATGTTTTGCAGGGCGTAGGGAATCTTTTCATCGGCGGTTCCGGAACTGTCTTGAAACTTACATTCAATAGAAAAAGCTTGGGAAGGATGTGTACTCAAGAGCAACATGTCAACGCGGCGGTTCTTGCCGATAATTGATTTGCCGATGCTCACTTCTCGGTAGATTGTAATGCCCCGATCGCTGAAATTATGATGGAGATAATCTGCGATGAGATTTGCATATTCATATCCGGTCATTGGCTTTTTCATTGGATTAGTGTTCAGTAATGAGATCCAGTAGGGTCGGTTCAGGATTGAGAAAAGCGTGCATTCGGGTCTTGGAAATATCAATTGCCTCAGCCGATAGATCGTTGCCTGAAAAGTGACAGCCTTGCTGGAGTGCTGCAATTCCAACGCTGCCGGATCCCATGAACGGATCGATGATGTATTCTCCGGGTTGGGTACTTTGGTGAATGAGTATTTCTGAGACGGAGACGGGTTTTTCGGTGGGATAGCCGCGAAAAATACGGGGACATTCAATGATATCGGGAATGGCGAGATCGTTCAGTTTGCGTTTCCCTTTCTCAAAAAACAGAATCATTTCATACCGCGATCGGTAATGATAACCCATCCCGATTTTCTTCTTATCCCACACGATCGGCTTCCAAAATTTAAACCCAACGCTTTCCGCGATCGGCTTCACCACAAACATCGTCTCGGCATCACAAAAGAGATAGAAATGACGATTGTTTTTGAGGACTCGGTACACTTCGATTAAGAGGTCTTCAAAGCGATCGTTCGGGAAAATCTGGAACCACGCATTGCTGGATGATTTGCTGTTTTTGAGCCGGGTGGTCGTGCCAATGCGGCGATGCTTTTCAAGCGATTCATAAGGGGGGTCGGTGATGATCAGATCAACGGAACTCTCAGAAATCGATCGCAACCAAGTAACGGCATCGCCTTGATGCAGTTGGAAAGTCGGGGGAGCAGTAGGGTGGGGGGCTATCCTCGGCACGATCGGTCAAACTTACCTGAAACTAATGTACTAATCGAGTGGTCTACCCAATCCTACTCTATCGAGGCAAAACCTCTAAACTTTCTTCGGAAATGGGGGCGAGTGGGAGGGTGAGGTCTGGTGCAGTGATGTCTAGGGCTTCGATCGGTTGCTTTTGGAACAGTTGACCTAGGGCTGTGGTGACGAAGCCTTGGAGAAAATTTGTGCGTTGATTTTGCTGAAAGACGGCTGTGACAATGCTGGAGAGTCTGTCAAGTTTCACGGTTGAAGCACTGGCGGCACTGGTATGGACGGCACTGCACTCTTCTGCCCAATAGGTCATGAGCGACAGTCCTGCGATGCGCGTCAGATAGGCTCCACTGATGCCTTGCAGCGCGCCCCCAGCCATGTAGGTTAGGGCGTTGGTTTTTAGGACAGAGGCGATCGCTTGGGTGGAGACTTCGACGATGCCGAGCTTGATCATAATTTCTGCCATGTTTTTGGCAATTTGTTTGGCTTGATCCAGGGAGAATTTCTGCTGATAAAGTTGGCTCAGCTCAATGACCATTTGACCATTAACGGCGGCGGTGGCGAGAAGGTCTAACGCTGGAAAGGGCGTGGCAAAAGCGGTTCCAGCGACTATCCACTGAGCGCGATCGATTAAGGGCGTCGCGACCGCACGTCGTTTCAAGTTGAGCTGTTGGCGGGCTTGTACTTTTAGCGATTCAGCATCCCCGAGCGCACTGGCCATCATTAAGGCTTGGGCGTCATTAACTAGAATGTGTTGCAGTCTATTGAATAACGGTTCCACTTGAGGTTGTGGTTCTTCGATCCATTCTTTAATACTGTCATCGTCTTGATGTTGACGGACTTTGATAGGGCGTGGCTGAGTTGCGATCGCAATGACGTCTTCTTTGGCAATCATTCCTACGACTCGATCGCGGATTTTGGCGAGAAGTTCGTCCTGCTCTTTCGGGAGATATTGATCTTGTTTGTTTAGCACAATCACGGTGCGACGATAGGCTTGATTGAGGTCTTGGAGCAGCCTTAGTTCGGACTCCATCAAATCGCCTTGGAGGACAAAGAGTACTAAATCGCTGCGTTTGGCGATCGTGACTGCCGTTTGTGAGTCACGGGGATTATTGCTGAATAGTTCGGGAGTGTCGAGGAGCTGGAGCTTCTGGGAGATGCCTTGAAGTACGGGGCTTTGGAGCCAGTTGGCTTCAAGCCATTGGTGGAGACTTGTTTTGCCGACGCCTTTTCCACCGACGATCGCAAATCGCAATTCGTCGCGCTTGAGGGCAACTAAGATGTCTTGAAGCTGCGATCGCAAAGCCGCAGATGCTTGATTCGCTGCTTGTTCATCATCGGCATCGGTGGCTAGGGTTTGCAATTCAGCGGCGACTTGACCCACAAATTTTTCGGCTTCGATCAGCGCTGTTTTTACGCCATCTAAGGTGACGGGCTTGCGTATAACGAGTTCGGACGATGGAGCCAGTCGGGTCAGTTGTGAGTAACCCCAAGCGAAAATGCTGCCCACCAGAATTGCAGGAATCCAATCCCCAATCGTATTTGTAATGCTGTCTACAATCCAAAGTGATCCGGCCAGAGCGATTCCAATAGATGCGATCGTGACGCGATTAAACGTCAGCATCTGCTGCGGTGCCTTTCTACTCTTTGAAGATTGCCTTGCCATATACGTTCCCCCCCAAAACCACGATTCACTCTATTCTAAGACTGCCATTAGGATAATGCAGCCCGATAAAAATGAAGTATTATAATCGCCGTTAACGTAGGATGCCTTTTGAGCCGTAGGCTCGAAAACTCTATAAAAAAAGGGAGATAGCCGTAGAGCTGTCTCCCTTTTTAAATTTTTTCAGAATGGCGGGACATGGATTTGAACCAAGGACCTTCGGGTTATGAGCCCGACGAGCTACCAGACTGCTCTATCCCGCGTTGTTATGTCTTCAGCTTATACAGTTTCAAGCGTTGGCTTTTTACTGCTTTACTTTTGACTTATCCAATATAACAGCATCTCTGTAGATTGCGCAACCCTGTTGCCGAACTGATTTTAAAAGGGTCTCTCAAATTGCGGAAACCATGCGATCGAGGTGTATGGTTTTGGGATGCGTCCTTGTTATGTGCTGATTACAACGCTTGCTCCCACAAAGGCTGAGTCCTACTTTTAATATGCAGATTCTGATTGTCGAAGACGAAGCTGAAATTGCTGAACTGCTTCAGCTTTATTTGGAAAAAGAAGGTTTTACCTGTCGGGTCTGTCGGGATGGAGTGAATGCGCTACAGGCGTTTCAGGAGATGCAGCCGGATTTGATTATTTTGGACTTAATGATTCCGGGCTTAGATGGGCTGGAGGTTTGTGCTCGGATTCGCCAAAAAACAGGGACGAAGGATCCATATATCTTGATGCTGACAGCCAAGGGTGAAGAACTCGATCGCATCATTGGGCTATCGACGGGGGCGGATGACTATATGGTGAAGCCGTTTAGCCCGAAGGAATTGGTGGCACGGGCACGAGCATTACTGCGTCGATCGCTGCGGCAGGGCGGGCAGACGCAAACTTATCAGACGGCGAGTTTTAGTTTGGACATTGATCAGCGATCGGCGGTGCGGCAGTTGGACGGTGGCAAACCTGAAACGCTGGATTTGACGACGCTGGAGTTTGAGTTGCTTTCGACCTTTTTGAGCTATCCAGGCCGGGTGTGGAATCGGGGACAACTGATTGAGAAGCTTTGGGGGAGTGATTTTTTTGGGGATGAGCGGGTGGTAGATACGCACATTGCACGCCTTCGCAAAAAAATAGAGCCTGATCCGTCGAGTCCGACCTTTGTGAAGACGGTCATCGGGGTCGGATACAAGTTTGAGGATGTTTAGAGGCGGTGCGATCGAGGACGTCCAACGGGTGCTTACGTTGAGCCAATGCCATGTCTGATTTAGGCTATCGTGAGGAAAGATAAGATTTCTGATGGGAGTCATGACGATCGTGCCTAGTGTTTTACAGCCTGAGCAATCCTATACCTTCAGTAAAATCTTCGACCTTAGAATTGAAGCAGATGAACTATCTGCGTATTTTGGATATACGTTTCAACGAAAGCGTCTCAACTTGCCGCACTATTTAGGTTCGATCGATCGATTGGAAGAGCTGCGATCGAGGATTGAAGCAGTGATGCCTTACGTGAGCCTAACGAACGAGACGTCTAGGCGGGAAGTGCTGATTTCTCAGGTTGTACTGGAAGTGGTTCAGACGACGAAGGCTCAATTGCGGATTGAGTATCCAATTAAGGTGACTGAGCAGCTTCAGGGTTATTTAGACTATCTGTTGCAGAGTCAGAATGAAATCTTGGTGATTGAGGCGAAACGGGAAGACATGGATTATGGGTTTTCTCAGTTGGTAGCTGAAATGATTGCGTTGGATCAGTGGGACCGGACTCCGGTACAGCCTCTATTGATTGGGGTGGTGACGACTGGACAGATTTGGCGATTTGGGGTCCTTGACCGGGCGAAAAAGAACATTGAACAAGGGTTAGATTTGTATCGGGTGCCGGAGGATTTGGAGTCGGTACTGCGGATTTTAATTCATGCGTTACTTTAACCTGCTGAGGTCGTATGGGTGTCTATTTCGCTGGTGATTACGGTATACAATCGGCAGTTGTTTTTGGCAGCGATCGCTATGACTTGTGGAACGTATTTAGGCTGGGTGTTAGTATCATGAACTATTCGCGTCCCGGATTCGAGGATTTTGAAACCCTCGCCTAAAGCCAGTCTTTTTTTATTCTTTGAGTCACCGCGAATAATTAAAGACACTAACTTTTTGTCGGATGGGTGACATGGTTGCTTACCAGCGAAGTAACTGTCGCTATTCTAGCGGCTTTTGAAGATGCGATCGCACAAGCCGATCGCCTAAACACCCACGCTTAATTCCCCACGCCTGCACCCGCATCGCCACACATCCAAACCAACTTCCCCAACAGATCACCCAACGGCTCCAACGAATAATCCTTCAAATCCACCGTCATCTGATTCCCATCCAACTTCAGAAAGCGCCATAACAAACCACTACTTACACAGCCATAAACGGGTTTTGCAGGTTCGCCCGCCGGCTGATTAAATCGCTGCGCCGCTACCATCTCCGCCATACACTGCCCCATCCCGCTATTGATATCAGCCTTCTTCGCCTCCACCAAAACCACCACAGGCGACTCAATTTCTAACTGTTCGGTCGATCGGCTAATCAGAAAATCACAAACCCCTGATAGCCCCACCGACGCATCTACCGTGAAATCCTGCCCCGAGAACAAGCTCACTTGACGCTTCAAATATTTCCGAACCTCCACCAAAATCGGGCTAATGATCAGCTCCGACTTCGCCTTCTCACTCGGTAAGGCCACCGCCAATGGCAACG
>JAYVVL010000406.1:0-2922 GCA_043787035.1 Synechococcales cyanobacterium | reverse complement strand
GATAGGCGTTTTTCCATGCGGTGGAGACCGCCCGCATCCGTCATAGTGCTGAAGCGTTGGCTGGTTTTGCTACAGGTGACTTGGTAGCCAAGATGGGTCAGCCAGGATTGGGCATGGGGGTTGGTGTAGGCGAGATCAAGACAGATAGTGGTGCAGCCGAGGTCTCGGGCAATGAGTTCAGTATCCTGAAGAAGAGCGGTGCCTAGTCCCTTGTGGCGATACTCATCGGTGATACAGAGGCTCAAAACAAAATATTGATTGACTTCGACCGCTTGTTTTATTCGGCTGAGATCGGTGAGGTTGACTAAGATTCGGGGAACGCGGTGAAGCGGAACAATAGTGGCCATGACGCTTTGAATCTTTTCTTCGGCATGGTGTTTGACCTCGCTGGAGTAGCCCATGATGATGCCTGCGGGCTGGTGATCGACTTCAAGGATTTGGGCGTACTCGTAGCTGAAGGCATGATTGGGCTTGGCGAAGGCTTGACGTAGAATCTCTTTGGCCCGGTCTGGGGTGACGGCAAAAACGTAGCTGAAGACCCCCGGCCCTGATGAAAACATTAAGTCTGCGCCCCAGATTAAGTCAGACTCGTCGGCAGGTCGGATGGAAATACGATCGATCGGAAATTGCAACGTCATGATAGCCATCGTAGCGTGACAGAAAAACTAGGCGAACCCGTACCTTAACGGTACCATGATCGAACAAACACAATCTGAATCCCTGCCTGAATCCCTGCCTAAATCTGCGCATTCGATCGACACAACTCTGCTCAGGACGCTAGGATAGGGAGGTACTCAACTGTGGGCATCAACGTGGGAAAAGAGAAGAAAAGCACTAAAGAAGTTAAAAAACCTAAGGCTCAGGGAGAAGATGGGGGGAAGAAGAAAAAGAAAGAGCCTCGGAAGTATGATTGATTAGCCAGTGAAGTCCTAGAACCAGTGCAAACAGTGCCGTTTTGTCCACGATATTGCGTTCTTTGAGTCCGATCGATGGGTCAAACAGGCCGTTTACTATCCCGACCCTCGATCGATCGATCGTATGATTATCGACTTATTTGAATTTTTATCAGTTCAGCGGACAGAGCGTCACTACCTTCCTGTAAATCTATAAAAAGGTAGAGAATTCTCAAGCCTGAATTTTGATAGCATTATGAGACCTAAGAATTAAGTATTCAATAGAAGTCATTGTGTTAGTTTAGCTCTATCCTTCGGACCATACATCATCAGGAAAAAGGGATTGTGACTTTTGTTCCTTAGCGTCAGGTTGGGGACCATTCAGATTTTCCAGTCTCTATAGATAATTCCTAAAAAATTATGAAACTTTCGACTCAGAGCTTTGAATCAGATTTTCGGCGACAGGTTGTAACGATCGTTGCAATCTTTGGCAGCATTGTAGTGAATACAGTTTCTAATATTGTCCCGTTGAATGGTGTCAGTGTTGGAGCGCTGTCTAATACGCTATTTGCGAATGTTCAGATTATTCCAGCGAACTATGCGTTTGCGATTTGGGGGCTGGTGTACATTGGTCTGATTGCTTTTGGAATTGCTCAGCTGCAACCCAATCAACGCCAGAATCCAAGTTTACAGCAAGGGGGTTACCGACTGGCGATCGCGTGTTTGGCCCAGTGCCTTTGGATTTATCTCTTTTTGGCTCGTCTCTTTCCATTATCGACCCTTGCAATGTTAGGGATATTAGTGCCGCTGATAGGACTTTATCAGTGTCTTCACAACGGTCAGCATCGAGTGTCTCAACAAGAACGGTGGTTGATTCACCTTCCGATTAGTATTTATTTGGGTTGGATTACCGTCGCGACAGTGGTGAATGTCGCGATCGCGCTTTACAGCATGAACTGGGGAGGCTGGGGCATTTCGTCGGAGGTGTGGACTGTTGTTGTGATGCTCATTAGTGCGGCGATTGCGGCGATCGTTAATATTCAAAAAAGAGACATGGCGTATCTTTTGGTCATTGTTTGGGCCTTAGTGGCGATCGTGATTCGTCAAATGAGTACGCCTTTAATTGCAGTGACGGGCGGGGTGCTGGCGATCGCCTTAGTGTTGCTTAGCGTAGTTAATCGCCTCAAGACGCTCCGCAGCAATGGTTAAAAACGGCCTGTTGAGTTGTGATTGTAGTTAGGAAAACGGACGATCGGGAATCTCAATTTTGACATCGATCTTTCCTACGTTCTATATTTTGTGCTCGAATTTTTGAACGAATTAGCTTAATCTGATAGGGATTTACACCCTTTTTCCATACGACTCGATGTCCTTTCAATTCTGCACAGTTTTCCTTCAGACAATTATTCCAGCCCCGGCGATCGCGGATTTTACCAAGATCATCTAGTAGGCCCCAATCCTTATCCTGTTGCGTTAGTTTGGCAAATTTCTAGTGGTAAGGACAACTTGACGTGACTAGTAAATTCTTCGGTAGTGCCTTTATGCCACTGGGGGTTTTCAACGAACTGACGACTACAGTCACGGCACTTATGGTTTTGATTGCCCCGTTGGGTGGCCCCATTTTTTACCACGTCATCGGAGCCGCAAGTCGGTCAAATTAGGTAGGGTTTTATAGCTGATTGACCAAGACTCAAGAACACAATTCCTCCATTTTCCTACATCCTTTACATAAAGGCACTATCCAGCCATTTTTAATGGCTATTTCAGTCGTCTCATTTGAGGCTCAGAAAAATTTTCTACATCACATAAGTCTTGGAGACTCATGTTAGGGACTTCCCTGAAAATAATCGTTCCAGTGCTGTGAGCCAGCGAAATGCCAATATCGGCAACCGATAAACTTGGCATGATTATTTAGCTGGAAGTCCCTTACTGGAGTTCACTTGCCCCACGTCACAAATAGCCCCGCCGCCGCTATTAACATCACAGCAGTCGCCAACCAACCCGTTATTCTTAACCGCCGCGAAATGAT
>JAYVVL010000405.1:0-8281 GCA_043787035.1 Synechococcales cyanobacterium | reverse complement strand
GGATCTTACAATTGCTCCAGTATGACTGGGGTGATATTTCTTGGCTTCTCCCTAAAAAGCTTGGGTAGGATTCATATCCTTAAGAAAAAGGGGAGGGTCGCTAAGCAACTCTCCCATCATCAGGGTGCATCTACTTAGCACAGTATGCCACGTTCTTCATGAGGGGTCACACCCCCTATGACCTAAAGGCTCTAATTTCACGGAAACTATGTAAATCGTGCGTCAGATTTATTTTTTCTTTATAAGTATTCAGTAATGACCTGATGGTCGAGGCCGTTAAGCCCATTGCACAGGGCTGCTCTGACGAATCATGGGCAGCCCTGTGCAAGTGTGTCGATCGTATGTCTGACCTGCCGTCTTTGATCTACAGGGTGAGCGACTGGATATTGTTTTCAATCAGGTCGGCGAGATCCTTAAGGAAAGATGCCGCATCGGCCCCGTAGATGATGCGGTGATCGCAGGTGATGTTGACCTGCATTTGCTGTTTGACGCCCATCATGCCGTCTTGGGTCGCAATAACGGTGGGACGGGTGGCTCCGATCGCAATAATCGATCCCTGTCCCGGCGGTAAGATCGCATCAAAACTATCGACGCCGAACATGCCGAGATTGGAAATCGTGAAGGTTCCGGTGCTGTATTCATCAGGGGCAAGTTGCCTGGTGCGTGCTCGATCGACGAGATCTTTCCAGCTTCGGGACAGACTGTAGAGGTCTTGGGTGTTAGCATTGCGCAGGACTGGGGTGATCAGCCCGCCGTCTGGCATCGCCACCGCCACTGCAATATTAATGTCGCCATTGTAATGAATGCCCTGCTCCACATAGCTTGCGTAAAGCAAGGGGTGCTTCTCTAGGGTCATGGCGATCGCTTTTGCGAGGAGTGCGCTCATGGTGACGCCTTTGGATTTGACCTGGCGGTACAGCTTGTCGAGGGCATCGGTGGTGATGGTATAGCCTACTCGGAAGACGGGCACATCCATGCTAGCCATCATGTTTTTGACCACCGCGACCTGCATGGTGTTCATTTTGTGAACTTGGCCCGGAGTCGGCGGCGCGATCGGGGCGGTAGGGGCTTTTTGCGCAGCGGCGGCTTTTGGGACAGCGGCGGCGAGTACGTTGGTCGCAACGGGAGCCGCAACCGGAACCTTCGCTTTCCCAGCAGCGGCTTCGACGTCTTCAGCGACGATGCGACCGTGGGGACCCGTGCCGACCAAGCTGTCTAAACTCACGCCAAAATCTTTCGCAAGCTTTTTCGCGCGCGGGGACGCAATGATCCGATCGGAGCTTCGGCTGGGCGCAACAGGCTCGATCGCAATAATGTCAACGGGCAGGGCAGCAGCGGTCCCCATATTTGATCCGCTTGACCCGCTACTAGCCGATCCGCCGTTCATCAAAGCAGCAGCTTGTTGGATCGCTTCTTCCACTTCAGCTTCAGTTTCGGCCAGCAGCCCGAGGGCTGAGCCGACGTCTGCGGTTTCTCCGGCTTGGACGACGATCGCAGCCAAAATCCCTTCGTTGAAGGATTCGACATCCATATCGGCCTTATCAGATTCGACAATCAGTACGGTTTCACCCTTCTCGATTTTGTCGCCGGGAGCTTTGACCCAAGTCGTAATTTTGCCTTCAGTCATCGTGGAGCTGAGGGCAGGCATGAAAATTTCGTGAATCATCGCGGTGACATCCGAAGTAACCAGTTTTCGCTAACTGTACATTCTATCGGAAGACGGGACGTGCTGCTTGATTCGATTAATCGGATTTATCAGAACACGGGTTCTAGAGATATGTCCCAGGGTCATCCCTGCGCCATCACAAATCCCTAGGGCTAACCTGATGGCCAAAAGCCTGATTTGAGTGACCAGTCTGACTTGAGTGAACAAACTCAATCGCTGACCACTTGCACGACGATCGTCTTTCGGGTCACTTTTACCGATGGCAGTACTGTATCGGGGCACTTTGTAAGCTGATAAGTTCTAAGCCGGATGCAGCATGTCCTCTGGCTTAACCCATGCATCAAACTGCTCGGCACTCAACAAGCCTAAGGCCACACAAGCTTCTTTGAGTGTAGATTTATCTTGAAAGGCTTTGTAGGCCACTTTAGCTGAATTATCATAGCCAATGTGAGGGTTGAGTGCCGTAACGAGCATCAGTGAATCATTGAGGAAATGATTGATTTGGTCAACGTTGGGGGTAATGCCAACGATCAGGTGATCGGTGAAGGAGTGCGATGCATCCGTGAGTAGCCGAATGGAATGCAATAGGTTATGAATCATCACGGGTTTAAACACGTTGAGTTCAAAGTTTCCTTGACTCCCCGCAAAGCCGATCGCGCTATCATTTCCCATCACCTGCACACACACCATCGTCATCGCTTCACACTGCGTCGGATTCACCTTTCCGGGCATGATTGATGAACCCGGTTCATTGGCGGGCAAGGTCAGTTCGCCGAGGCCACAGCGAGGGCCAGATCCCATCCAGCGCAAGTCGTTTGCAATCTTCATCAGGGCGCAGGCGGTGGACTTGAATGCGCCGCTGGTCATAACGATCGCATCATGGCTGGCAAGGGCGGCAAACTTATTGGGCGCTGAGATGAAGGGGAGATCCGTGAGATCGGCGATGATGGCAGCAGCGCGATCGGCAAACTCTGGATGAGTATTTAGACCCGTACCGACAGCGGTCCCTCCGATCGCCAGTTCGTAGAGTCCGGGCAATGTCATTTTGATGTGGGCAATGGCGCGATCGAGTTGGGCAACGTAACCCGAGAATTCTTGGCCTAGGGTGAGAGGGACCGCATCCATGAGATGGGTACGACCAATTTTGATAATGGGGTCAAAGGCTTCGGCTTGGATATGAAGGGCTTGACGCAGTTTGGTTAATGCTGGAATGAGTCCAGTAGTAATCACTTGAGCGGCTGCAATATGCATTGCAGTAGGAAACGTGTCGTTGGACGATTGGGAGAGGTTAACGTGATCGTTAGGATGAATAGGATCTTTACTGCCCATGATGCCGCTAGAAAGTTCAATAGCCCGGTTAGAAATGACTTCATTGGCGTTCATATTAGTTTGGGTGCCGCTTCCCGTTTGCCAAACGCTGAGGGGAAAGTGTTCGTCAAGCTTTCCCTCTATCACTTCGTCAGCCGCTTGAATCAGCCAGTTTGCTTCGATCGGCGGTAATTTGCCCAAATCTCGGTTGACGATTGCCGCTGCTTTTTTCAAAATCCCAAAGGCCCGAATCATCTCAGGCGGCATCGTGTCTGTCCCGATGGCAAAATACATCAACGATCGCTCCGTCTGTGCGCCCCAATAGCGATCGGATTTCACAGGAATCGTACCCATGCTGTCTTTTTCGGGGCGGGTGGAAGGAGAGGAGTTCATGAGGCGGAATGCTTAATTCTTACACCCCCTAGAATCTCATACTGATGTCCATCCACGGCGATCGGGTCATGGGTGCGCTGCTGGAAATGTAATCGACGCCTGTTTTGGCAATGAATTGCAGCGTTTCGAGGGTGACGTTGCCGGAAGCCTCGATTTTGACCCGATCGCTGGTCGCGCGAATCATCTTCACCGCTTCAGTCATCATCTCCGGTTTCATATTGTCGAGCATGATAATGTCTACGCCGTGGACTAACGCTTCTTGGACTTGGACTAAATTTTCAGTTTCCACTTCGATCGTTAGCGGATAGGGCGCGTGGCCGCGAACTAGCTCGATCGCTTGAGCAATGCCGCCCGCCGCCTCGATGTGATTGTCTTTGATCATGGCGGCGTCATCTAGGCCCATGCGATGGTTCACGGCACCGCCCACCTTAGAGGCATATTTTTCTAGGATTCGCAGTCCTGGGGTGGTTTTCCGGGTGTCGGCAAAGCGAGTATTGTAGGGTTCCAAGACCTCAACAAATTTTCGCGTGGCAGACGCAATCCCACTAAGCCGCATCGCTAAGTTCAGCGCAACCCGTTCCCCGCTCAATAAAGCATCAAAGGATCCATGAAGGGCGGCGATCGGTTGCCCCGCTATCACCGTTTCGCCCTCAGCAACCCATGCTTCAAACCTCACCTCCGGATCCAAAAGTTGAAAGACCCGTGCAGCGATCGGCAAGCCTGCAATGACGCCCGCTTCTTTGGCCACCCACCGGGCCTCATCCAGTCGAGGCCCTTGGCTCAACAGCGCCTGAGTCACCCGATCGCCCCGACCCATATCCTCGACTAGCCAAGCCTTTAAGAGAGGATCGAGGAGCAAAAAAGAGGGAATCGTTGGAATTACAACAAATTTTGATGCCATAGGAACTTCTGACGGTAAAATTGGGTATTACCTAATGTAATCGCTATGTAACCGCTAGAGTAATTCATCCGTTTAGGAGAGCCACCGCTTGGGCGCTTTGACACAGGACGCTGTAAGCACAACGTTGAAAGATAAGATTTTAAAACGGCTCCAGGCGCTTGTGCGGGAGTCGGTGGATCACCATGCAATCTGTGAATATGCGGTTAGAGGCACGGTTCAGGTGCTTGACCTGTGTGGTTGTCAGCTCCAGATGTTTAATGTAGATAGCACGCTGGTGATTGCTCGGTATGACTATGTCTGCGATCGCGATGACGAAGAAGCGATCGTGGTCCATCATGTGGGCTACCCCGATGGCGACCCGCCCAACATGAATCCTAGTCTGGAGTCGTCCCACTCAGCGGACGTTGACGCAGCCAATGAATCAATGCAGATCTATCGTTTGCGCTATCCGTTGATCAGTCAAATGGAGGTCTTGGGTGAGCTGGTGATTGACCGGACGGCAGTAGAGGGATTTGATGCATTGGTGCATGAATGGATGGAGCAGGTGGCCACGTACTGTGCGATCGGCGTTCGGCAGATGCGGTTTTTGCGAGTGTCTCAAACTCAAGCGGTGGAACTCAAACGCCTTAACCAGCTTCAAGATAATTTCCTCAGTACGGTGTCCTACGAGCTGCGCATTCCGCTATCCAATATTAAGATGTCGATTCAAATGCTGAGTTTGGCATTGCGACGATCGGACGAAGCCGATTCCGACACCGAAGAACTGCACATCAGCGCCCCAGCTTACAGCAAGGTCAGCCGCTATCTTGAAGTCTTGAGAAAAGAGTGCGACCGCGAGACAAAGTTAGTTCAGGATTTGCTGGATCTCCAACAGCTCGACAACGACACGATTTCGCTCTTGATCAGTGCGATCGATGTTGCTGAGTGGTTGTCCTATGTAGTCAAACCATTCCAGAAGCGGTTTCAGGAATACAGTCTCAGCTATGTCATTGACATTGAGCCGTCCTTACCTGCGCTCATGTGCGACCAGCTTAGCCTATCGCGAATCATGGTCGAGCTGCTGAATAACGCCTATCGCTATACTCCTCACGGCGAGACGATTTGCGTCCATGGGTTCCAGAAAAACCTGGGCCATCGAGGCAGTTTTCTCCATCTTGAAGTGATTAACTCCGGGGTCGAGATTCCTGTCGAAGAGCGATCGAGGGTCTTTGATAAGTTTTATCGCATTGTCCGTCTCGACGTCCGCAAGCAGGGAGGCACCGGACTTGGACTGGCCTTGGTCCAAAAGCTCGTCACTCGTCTCGGCGGTGAAATTCAGTTAACAGGCGGAGGCGGAAAGACCATTTTTACTGTGATTTTGCCATTCCGGGGCGTTCGATCGTAGTTTTTGGGGATTGGTATTTCTCTAAGGAATGAGGATTTAATAAGGACCTTAATAAATCCTCATTCCTAATTCAAATTTTCCAACAGTTCATCAGCCATCTCAAAGTTAGCCGTCACCGTTTGAATATCATCAAGATCATCAATAACATCGATCATCTTCAACAGCGCCCTAGCCTGTTCCGGGTCATCCACCTCAGTCACCGTCGTCGGAACCCATCGCGTTTCAACGATCGTAACCGGATAACAACGATCGCGCAGCGCCTGACTTAGAGGTTCAAGCTCCAGCACTCCAGCATACACATCGACCCGTTTTCCCGTTTCAGTGTCCGCGAGATCATAATGTTCAGCGCCGCTTTCTAAGCAGGCTTCGAGGAGAGCCTCTTCGTCAAACGTTACCTCAATGCGGTTCCGCCCTCGACCCGTCGCACTTAGGTCAAACTCCAAAACTACAACCCCTTTTTGGACAAACATCCAGCCAACGCAGCCAATTTCTCCCAAATTCCCGCCATTTTTACTAAAAGATGCCCGGAGATCGGCAGCCGTGCGGTTGCGGTTATCCGTGAGCGCCTCAATCAAAATTGCGACACCGCCCGGACCATAGCCTTCATACTGAATCGCTTCGAGGGCATTTTCGCCGCCTAGGGTGCCGGAGCCTTTTGCGATCGCGCGATCGATATTGTCATTCGGGACGCCAGCAACTTTTGCTTTTTCGATCGCCGTGCGCAGTTGGAAATTGCCAGCGGGATCCCCGCCTCCGCGAGCAGCAACGATAATCTCCCGCGACATTTTGGTAAAGACGTTGGCCCGTTTTGCATCGACGTGGGCTTTTTGACGCTTGATGGTCGCCCATTTACTGTGTCCAGACATTTTAGAAGGTGAGGTTAAAGGTTTGAATCATTTAGTTCTGAATCATACCAAATCCTCTCAATCTCTTGCACGACCGCATCCATCTTCAGGTTATCTATCACCGAAAAACACACCGTCACATGTCCAAGCTTTCGCCCTACCCTTGATTCTTCTTTCCCATACCAATGCACCGTCGCATCCGGAATCGCCGCCAACTGCGATCGCACCGCCCCATAGTCTGACCTCCTAGACTCAAACCCTAACAAATTCACCATGACCGCTGCCTCGCATTTCAAATCGGGACTTGCAAGCGGCCAACCTGCGATCGCCCGTAACTGCTGCTCAAACTGAGATGTGACGCAGGCTTCTAGTGTGTAATGTCCCGAATTGTGGGTACGCGGGGCGATTTCGTTCACTAGCACCCGTCCATTCGCCAACTGAAAAAACTCAATTCCCACAATCCCCACCATCTGCAAACTCTCCACAATCGCCCGACCCATCGCCTCGATCGATTCCTCTAATCCCACAGGCAAATCTACAGGCACCCGGACTCGGCGGCAAACGGCATTTTCTTGCTGCGTCTCGACGATCGGATACACCACAATTTCACCCCCCAGCGATCGTGCCACCATAACCGCCAGCTCTTTAGTAAACGGCACAAACGATTCCCACAGCAACGCATCCATGGGCACCTTCTCTAGCACCGCCTCAAACTCCGCCTGCGTCTTCACAATAAAGGTTCCATAGCCGTCATAGCCATTACGGCATGTTTTTAACACACTGGGAAACTCAATGGGTTCGGTCTTCTCTGAAAGGCGCGCAAACTCCGGAGTCGGCAAAGCTCGATCGCGCAAAAAACATCGCTGATCATACTTATTCAACAACGGCGACAGCGACTCCAACGACGGACGGAAACACACGCCCTGGTCGGCCAACTGCCCCAGCGCCGCTAAATCAACAAACTCATTTTCAAACGTAATCACATCGCAGTTTTTCGCCAGCGTCGCTGTTGCCGTCGCATCCACCACGGAGGCCAAAATAGTTTGAGCGGCAATAGAGACGGCAGGATCGGACGCCTCAGGCGTTTGGATCACCAAGTCAATCTCTAATTTTTTTGCCGCATCTGCCAGCATCCAGGCCAACTGCCCGCCCCCAATAATTCCTACCCGTTTCACCGCCGTTCCATTCATCATCCCGAACTCACCTCTGCCACAGCCAATAACCCCTGAATTGTATCGTTTCTGGGATCGCCTTCTAGGTTTCACAGCTCCAACGACCGTGCATCGATCGTCTCTAGATCTGGAGTAAAATATTAAATAAGTTCCAAAAAGGGCTTGATCAAACGCTAGATATAGTGTTAGATCAGGTCATAGATGAAATGGGTTATGCCAAATTCTCTTTGCTCATGCTTCGGTTATTCACAACCCCTGTGGAAAAGTGACAGGTTTGTGGATAACCGTTTTTTATGAGGCTGAGCCGCTATGACGATATCGAATCAACTCTGAACAGGGTGGAAGATTCGATCGATCCATTTTGATTGCGGTTGAGTCCGATCGAACTTATCTCACTATCTCAAGAGTGTTTGGCTTAGCAACATCATATGAAGCTCTATCAAATCACCTATTTCAACCAATGCGATCGATCGGTTTCTAACAGTCTAGTAGTCTCGATCGAGATGACGCATATCTCCAAGACAATCGATCGCGAACATTCGCGTTAAACTGAAAGCATTATTTTCAGCACATGCTCATCTATCATGCTCCAAACCCTCCGTGCAGGCGACC
>JAYVVL010000404.1:0-2929 GCA_043787035.1 Synechococcales cyanobacterium | reverse complement strand
CCTGCGTTGATTGATTCTTAAATCCGTTGCTCATGAACAAACCTCTTCTGATTTAACAACTGAAATAATTCCAAGCTTTTCCAACCGTTGGTCCAATTCGCCACAGCTTTTTAGCCTGACAAACTCTCCACGAGTACATTTCCCGCCGCCACCTCGATTTCGCTTCTCACAAAATCGAACCATTTGGCGCAGTTCTTCAACCAATTCACGGCTGATCGGCTCTTCAAACCGATCCAATGCCTTCCGGCAACTGGTCAAGGTCGGTTCTGACACCGACAGGAATTTCGCAACCTCTGTCCAGGTTTCGGGAACAGGGTACTTATAAACTTGCAGATTTTGTACAATTTCAAGAATCATTTCTAAACCTCTTGGAACTCTTTAAAACTCTTTGAAACCCTTATATTCCAATAGTTTCTAAGATTATTATGATACAAGATTGTCAATATGTACATTTTTTGTATTAAATTTGTTCTATTTATGCTTTAAAAATAAAACTAGAATGTAGGCGATAACACGGGCACAATGAAGGTGAAATTAAAAAGTTAAGGTCTGATGGTGGCAAAATCTCGTGATACTAGCCGAATATCTATCCCTGATGGAGGTGAGTTCTATATGGATTTATTGACCATTGATGCCTGGATCAATGGTCGTACTATTCCGGCGCAGGCATCTACGTTGCTCTGTGCAAAATTACAGGAGCGAGAAGAAAAAATTCGAGTCCGGATTGCCTACCTAGCAGAAAAACGCGGTATCTCTTCAGATGAGCTTTGGCAGAACATCATTACAGGCTCAGTTCAAGAACTCAATCCTGAAGACGCTTGGCTCAAAACAGACCCATCAGCTAAAAAAAATTAATTCCTTTAATTGAAACAAATAACTAATCTCTGAATCTCAATTTCGATTGCAAAGGCACCCATGAATCTCGAAACCTTGGTTCAGACTCTCTCAACAACCCATTTATCCCTCCAGAAAAAAGCCACCCAGGCAATCAATTTCTCTCTAGTCATCCGAAATTGGCTCTTTGGCTACTACATTATTGAATTTGAACAACAAGGCAACGATCGTGCTCAATACGGCAGTCAGATTCTGACTAGACTTTCTGAGAACTTAAAATCTTTGGGTATCCCAAGCTGTTCAGTTTCTAATCTCAGAAATTTTCGACAGTTTTACAAAACCTATCCGGACATTTACCAGGCAGTGCCTGGTGAATTACCCAACGACCTTTCGCAGTTAAGTCAGCATTTTCGCCTAAGCTGGACTCATTATCAAATCCTCATCAGCATCACAGACCCTAACGAGCGAAACTTCTACGAGATCGAAGCTACCGTAAGCCAGTGGTCCACCCGTGAAATGGAACGTCAAATTCAATCTGCCCTCTTCGAGCGTCTCTCTCTCAGTCGAGATAAAACCGAAATCAGACGACTCGCAGAAGAAGGACAAATTCTCGAATCCCCGCGCGATGCGATTAAATCTCCTTACATTTTAGAATTTCTCGATCTTGACCAACAGCCTAGCTACTCAGAAAACGAACTCGAAACCGCGATCATCCATAAACTTGAGCACTTTTTACTTGAACTCGGCAGAGGATTTCTTTTTGAGGGACGGCAAAAACGCTTTAGCTTCGAGGAAGACCACTTCTACGTCGATCTCGTTTTTTACAACCGTCTACTTCGCTGCTACGTTCTCATCGATCTCAAACTTGATAAACTCACCCATCAAGATCTCGGTCAGATGCAAATGTACGTCAATTACTTCGATCGCCACATTAAAACCCTCGACGAAAATCCGACTATCGGCATCGTCCTCTGCAAACGCAAAAAAGATGCACTCGTAGAACTCACCCTTCCCAAAGATGCCAATATATCCGCGGCTCAATACCAACTTTACCTTCCCAGCAAAGAAGAACTCAAGCGTCAATTGCAAGAAGCAACTCAAGAAGTCAAGTTAAAAATCGAGCACAAGGACAACTATAAACTTGGATCCGAAGAAGCATAAATCACCTATTTGGATCCGAGTTGTCAACTCAATGTAAGTTATCTATTGAGCATGTCTTAAGCCACCTTAGATAGCCTCTGACTTTCTTCTAAGAATTTTTAGGGCTGAAACATTGATCCAATCAACGTTTTACAGATACAATTTGATGGCGAACTCCAAACCGAGGTCATTTCATATGGTCGCCTGCATTATGAGCAGCACTCCAGTCTCAAGATTACAACGTGATTATCAAATGCCCGTATTGGCGTTTGGAAATTGGCTGCGTGAACTTAGAGAAGAAGCAGACCTGACTGGCGCGGAAGTCGCAGAGCAACTAGGCGTTTCCCACGCTGCAATCTACCAGTGGGAAGGTGGACATTGTTTACCTAGCCTTGATGGGCCAATTGAACGTAAATATGCCCGCCTACTCAAAATCAAAGTGGGTGATTTTCGTCAACGTCACAAGGAAGCACGACTAGGAGTAAAGCGTATAAAGCGGGAACGTGAGTTCCAGAGCATTATGCTAGGTTAGTACGTGGAGAGTAGACCTTCACGCACTAAATTGCTTGGAGATGAAACTCATCCCAAGCTCTAAACAGCCGTTAAGACAATTAGGAGGAAATATTTATGATAGACAAATAATGAAATTGTGTATCAGTTAAGATACACAATCTTATCTGAAGGCTCAGGCTTAGCGCTCATCAATAAATCACAGAAATTTTCTTGGCGGGAAACGGTGATTTATTGTTTTGCAAGAGTTGCTTTTGCACTGTTAATAAAAACTTTTGCTTTGTCACTTCGTGACTGGGCGGAGCTTTTACTTGCGCCATCAATTGATGTTATGCCTATTTTAGGGCGTGTCTGGAGTTCTGGCAACCTCTTTCATGCGATCCCTAAGCTGCTGCATTGCAATCAATCGCTTCAAAACCAAGGCACAGCAAGCATTTGAGTGATT
>JAYVVL010000403.1:0-21188 GCA_043787035.1 Synechococcales cyanobacterium | reverse complement strand
TGTTCTGGATGCTGAACACCATTGGCTGGGTCACGTTCTACTGGCATTGGAAACATCTTTCAATCTGGTCGGACAACGTTGCACAGTTCAACGAGTCTTCGACTTATCTGATGGGCTGGTTACGTGATTATCTGTGGCAGTACTCTGCTCCGTTGATCAATGGCTACAACCCCTACGGAACCAATAATCTGTCGGTTTGGGCTTGGATGTTCTTGTTTGGTCACCTGGTGTGGGCAACTGGATTTATGTTCTTGATCTCCTGGCGTGGTTACTGGCAAGAGTTGATCGAAACCTTGGTCTGGGCACACGAACGCACTCCTTTGGCGAACTTGGTTCGTTGGAAGGACAAGCCAGTGGCACTGTCCATTGTTCAAGGTCGCTTGGTGGGTCTGGCTCACTTCACGGTCGGCTATGTCTTCACCTATGCTGCGTTCCTAATTGGGGCGACTGCGGGTAAGTTCGGTTAATCACCGTTCCTGACTAGTCAAAAAACCCTCTTCTATAAGGAGAGGGTTTTTTATTGGATTTTGGGCGTGTTTTTACCGATATATTTTGTGTATTCAGATGGAAATATCAGACAAAATAGAAGGACGGGTTAATCACGAGAGTGTGGAAATTTTATGAATAGTGCATTGGCTGTTTTGGGTGCGATCGCCGCAATCTTGGCCACGATCGGATATCTGTTATTTGGTAAGCCGAAGGGCGCGGATACGCGATCGGGCCAAGTAGTTGAGCGTGTGCAAGTCAAGGCATCGACGGTTGATGAGATCGGCACGACAGCACCTGTTAATCCAACCGTTGATCCAATCGTTGATTTACCTGTTGCAGAACGTGGGATTGTAGAGACTGTTATTTCAGGACCGGGTCAATCAGAAGTTTCTTCTCATCCGTTGCCGGAGCAAACCTATGGTGAAGTGGGTGGAATTACGCTAGATACCGTTGAGCAACCGGATGCTGTGCAAGCTGACGCCATCGACCCCAACCAAGCCTATTACTACGATTCAAAACCCGAGGCTCCGATCGAACTGAACTTTGATGATGCAACTCAATCGAATGAGATGGTGCCCGTTCAATCTGAAGGTTCGACTCCTGTTTCAGACCTAAGCGCGTTTGCCGAACCTCTGAGCGCTCGACGCGCTGATCCAGTCCCGCCCATGGCTAGCAGCTACAGTGTCAATAATCCTCCTATCCAACTTGCACCCTACTGCATCCTCAACGATTCCAAACGTCCCAAAAGCTTAGATTCTCAGAAATTGAGTCAGCAGCTTCTCACCTGGGGACAATCCGTTGAACAGGTTAATCAAGTCATCTCCTACGCGCAGAATGAAGATCCAATGATTCGGAAATACGTTGCACAATCACTCACGCTGATGGTTAAAAAGACTCCCGATCGATCGGCCCTTTCCACCGTGATCAACACCCTCGAAACGTTGAGTAATGATGCGGATGAAGGTGTGCAATCGATCGCCCGATCGGGTTTGGGCGCGTGAAGGGGAGGTGCGATCGGAGGTTGAGGATGCATAGTTCCATCGCCGCAGATGCGCTCTTTGATATCAATGCTATCGTTATGTTAAGTAAACCTAACGGACGTAATTAGCCGTGGCCAGTTTAATTGTACGCAATGTTGATGATGCGATCGCAAACGCTCTAAAAGTGCAAGCTAGCCAGCATGGCATTAGCGCAGAAGCACAGCATCGTCATATTCTAGAGCAAGCTCTTCTGCGCCCCAAGAAAAAATCATTTCTTGAAGCTCTTAGCCAGATTCCTGATGTCGGCACCGATGCTGATTTTGTACGGATTCAAGATCAGTTTTACAATGGAGAGGTCACGCCAACATCCACAGATCTGCCCAACTAATGTATTTACTCGATACCAATATCATCAGCGAACTTCGTAAACGCGATCGAGCAAACCCCGGCATTACTCGTTTCTTTCGTCAGATGGTGGAACAGGAGATTATCACTTACCTTAGCGTTATCACCACTGGTGAACTCCGCCGTGGCGTTGACATTATTAGACATCGGGGCGATGCCACCCAAGCTAAGTCCTTAGAAACTTGGTTGCAGATCATTATGCTGAGAACATCCTTGATTTTGGCTCAGAAGAAGCTCAAATCTGGGGCCGACTACGGGTTCCCTACCCTGAGAATGCACTAGATAAACAGATTGCTGCTACAGCACTAGTCTACGATTTAACCCTAGTGACTCGAAATATAAAAAATTTTACTGCAACCGGAGTTTCTCTCCTCAACCCCTTCGAGTAACCCAATGAATTGAAGTTCTTAGGTTTAAGCCAAGATGCCAAACTTAAGACCTATCCTATTAAAATCATCTGGTTTTAAGCTCTAGGACATCTCCCAAGTCCACGGTCGTTTTGCGGCTGCTTTCTCCTTGGGATGAGCTTTTGTCCAGTAGGTTGGCATTTGTTTTAGGTCGATATTGCCGCCGCTTATAATGATGCCAATCTTCGATCCAGGTTGTGACACGATTCCTTCCAATAACGCTGTCGCCGCTAACGCGCCCGTCGGCTCCACTACTATTTTCAGTCGTTCCCAGAGATAAAACATCGATCGCGCGATCGCCGCATCGCTTACCGTCACCATGTCACTGACGTGTTCCAACACAATAGGGAACGTCAAAGCCCCGAGGGAGACCGATCGCGCTCCGTCTGCAATGGTATTGGTCTTTTCCGTACGCTCCAGTTTTCCAGACAAAAACGATCGGGTCGCGTCGTCGGCTAGCTTTGGTTCCACGCCGATAATCTGGCAGTGGGGTGACAGGTGACGGGCGGCGATCGTACTGCCCGAGATTAATCCACCGCCGCCGACGCACACCAAGAGCAAATCCAACGGCCCAACCTCTTCAATGAGTTCCTTCGCTACCGTGCCTTGCCCTGAAATGATATCTAGGTGATCGAATGGGGGAATCAACACCGCATCTCGCGTGATCAAAATCTCGCGGGTGACGTCCTCGCGGCTCTGGAACGTGCGATCGTAAAAAATAATTTCTGCGCCATACTCTTTCGTTGCCGCTTGCTTAACCGCTGAGGCATCGCTCGGCATGATGATGGTGATGGGGATATCTAATAATTTTCCGGCTAACGCCATACCCTGCGCGTGGTTGCCAGAGGAATAAGCGATCGCCCCGCATTTTCGTTCCTCTGGCGTCAGCTTCGAGAGCGCATAGTACGCACCCCGAAACTTAAATGAACCCGTACGTTGAAAATTTTCGCACTTGAAAAAGACCTGACTTCCGGTGCGCTGATCAATCACAGTTGAGGTCAAAACCGGAGTCCGATGTGCAACCCCTGCAAGAATCTGAGCGGCGCAGTCGATGGCTTCGTACGTCAACATGATTCAAACTCTGAAGGCTAGATTTATTTAGGACCATAGAAGAATGCAATGTCTTTAGGCTTCAACGGAGCGAACCCTGCGGCTTCCAGTTTTGCGTCGAGTTCAGCTTGGGGAATATGCTTTGCGCCAATGCGTACAATCCTCGATCGCATCGTGTTCGACACGCCACTGCGCTGACGGCCTGCTTCTAGTGCCATAACGCTTTTGTAAAGGTCGAGTTTGGCCGCCGGAATCGCCGATCCGTCAAAATCTAATCCACTCTCGATCGCGACATCGATCGCATCTGCACCTGTTGTTTGTTCAGACATAATTTAACTCCCTCAGTAACGTGTAATCGCAAAATCCAATCGCCCTTAATAATACAGCTAATGATACAGCCAGCTTGTCCACGAATACTTGCGGCCCCGCGTTACCGGAAGCGATTGATGCGGATGCGTGTAGTAGGAAGGAAAGACAATCGCACTGCCTTTTTGGGGTTTGATTTTGACGCCTTGGCGATCGAAAAAGGTCTCGCCGCCTTCAAAATTATCATTGAGGTAGCCGACAATACTCACATCCCGCGTCGGAATCCCTTGCTCGACTTCCTTAAAACGGCTAGAGAGTAAAATGTTGTCGATGTGGCGCTTGTATTGCTGACTGGGGGAATAGCGCAAAATCGAACAGGGTTCAGCATGGGGAAACTGGACGCCGTAAACTTTAAAAAGCGCCTCTTGGATCACCTGGATTCGCGTCATCACCAGATCGTTGGCCGACTTTTGGATAGGATTGCGTCGATCGAGTGGCAGGATGCCATTGTTGCGAATCTCCGTATCCACCGCCCCAATCAAAATTGTCGCCGCCTCAAACTTACAAAACTCAGCCACCTCGATCAAGTGATCGCAGGTTTCAGGTTCCAACAGGTTTTCTAAGAGCAAAATGTCACTGCCCAAGTTTTTAACCGAATAGCCCACAGGCTTTGTCCCTCTTTCGCGTCTATTGCCCTATCGTACCCAACATTTCCCACACTTCGATCGCCGTTGCGGGTGCCAGCAAAACCCCATTTCGATAATGCCCCGTCGCGAGTAGAACTTTAGGACTTTCAAACGCTAAATTGGTCGCCCATTCGATGACGGGAGCAGGGCGACCCACAGGCCGAGGACGCATTCCCTGCCAAGTTTGCAATCGTTCTGCATACGCCAGTTCGGGCACCAAGTCGATCGCTTTTTCCCACATTCCATCAAAGGCATCCGGTTGGGCTATCAATGCCTCACCCTCCGTCTCAAACTCCACCGTCGCCCCGACCCAATACTCACGGTTTTCGAGGGTTTGATCTAGGGGAACAACATGGGTATCATGGCCTGTGATCACGGGCTGAAACTCTGGATGGCCCAACGACTTTGGCGTCCGGACATGGATGGCTTGGCCCAACACCGGACGCAGATCGAGGGGATTTTTCGCCGCGATCGATCGCATCACATCTGACGAACCCAACCCTGCCGAAACCACCATGACATCACACTCTGGAGGCTCATTGTCCACTTCAAAATTCCAGCGAAACAGAACCCCTCGAAGTTGAGCGGCTGCAATCAGGGCTTGTGTCATACGCGTCGGATGGACTTGGCGATCGTCCGGCGAATACACCGCTGCGACGATGTTATTGAGATCCACATGGGGACAGGCACTGCGAATTTGTTCGGGTTGCCAGATTTCGAGACGTCGATTTTGGCTGGGGCGAAGCTGGGCTAATTTTTCCCACTGCGCCAAATCATGCTCACTTCGATCGCCCTCGTATTGCATCATCAAAATCCCTTGGCGGTTGTAGGGAATGTGAACGCCTACCGTTTTTTCCAGTTCAGGAATCACGCGATCGTACCAATCCAGCCCTGCTAACCGTCGCCGTAAGTTCTGCCCCTTTTCTCTTTTACAAATTGCCCCCATCAGCACACCCAGCGCCGCGCCCGTACCTCCAGCGTAGAAAGATTGATTCTCCTGAACTGGGCCATTAGCACAGTCATAGACCGTAATCTCATACTGCGAATGTTGCGATAATTCGTATGCGATGGCACTCCCGACAATTCCCGCCCCGACGATCGCTATCTGCATTCCCATCCTCCAATAAAAAGATGCCCCAAAAGAGCATCCATCACCATCAACCAAGATTCATTATTAGCTTTAGGCTTTCGGTAACAAGGCAAAAAACGTATCTAACGACCGATTCAGGTTGGTGTAACCTTTTGCCGCCGACTTATAGTCCTTTTCCGAAGCAGCCCGATCGATCGCCGCCAACGCATTCGTCAAATCTTTGGTTGCGGCCTGAGCTTGCTTTTTCGCGTCAGGAAATAACTCACTGGCAATAAATGACATGCGAGTCCGCAGATCGCCCAATGGACCATGGATGAAATTCGGGATGAAGACATAATCTTCCTTTTCAATCAAGCGTTCCAACTCGCCAAAGCGATCGCGCATGACCTGAATCTGAGCAGCATAAGACTGGATTTCTGCAACTTGCTCAACGGAGTAAGTTTTAGGTTTCCCTTTCCTCGGTTTTGCATCTGCCGGATTTACGAACGCGATACATAGCACCATCACCAGCGTTAGGGCTATCGCTAAAACGGAACGAAACTTAGACTTCATGACTAGATCACTATCTTGAGCAACACAACAATCTGATAAATCGCTAACTCAAACCTCAAAAGGTCCATAGCTAGCCCTCTTTCAAGAGTGTATCAAAGTATGGGGGGACAAGACGGCTTACCCTCTCCGAATGTTACACGTTGTTAGATTTTACACATCTGAGATTCAGGTTCGCAGGACTCAAAACGTAAATGTTGTCCGCTCAGCACAATTACGCATCTAAACCCAAAAGACTAAAAACCTAAAAAGAGCGCCCCAACTGCTTGGAACGCTCTTCTATCTAAACCTCTACGATTTAGATTGCCTTCATCCTAAAGATCTAGAATGTAAAGGTTGTTCGGACGGTTCCGATGATTGCACTGCTTCCGTTGACTTGGCCAGGATTCGTAATCCAGATGACACCAGGAGTGACAGAGATACGATCGTTCATTTGGTACTTGTAGAATCCTTCAAAGTGGAAAGGAACACGGGAAGAACCAGCGTAGGGTTCTGCACCAGCTACAAAACCAAGTAGATTACCCTTCTTACCAAAGTCAGGCAGAGCAACGCCCATGCCATAAGTCCATACATCACGAACAGTATCAGTGTTTGCGTAAGTACCAAACGCATTTAGAACAAGCTGAGGACTGAGCTTAAGGGAGCCTGAAAGACCATAAGCATTTACTTTAGTAGCTGCCAAAGGATTGGCTAGAGCTGAACCAATGGAACTACCAAAACCACCACCACCATCAAAGATTGCACCACTCTTACGATAAGCGTTTACGTAAGTTGCGGCAATTTGGAAGGGGGACTTTTCAGGAGCATAGCTAACTTGACCCAAGAAACTGTTATCACCATTGAACAAACCAGCTCCAGCATTAGGACTGTTTGCACCATTTCCAGCAAGATTACTGCTAGCCAGATAGCCACCACTCAGTTGAATACCACCGAGATTGTAGTTCAGACCAATACCTGCGCCACCACCGATGGAATAAATTGGGTTGCGCTGACCGAAGACGGAAAGCGTGGTGCTACCGCTGTCGCCAGAATCCAATGCAGGACTAGCTGTAGGAGCGTAATCGTAGTGCAAACCGCCCGCAACCGGAATGTAGATTTTTAGCTTGTCATTCAAGCTGGTGTAGTAAGCCAACCAATCAACACTCACGCCGTTAGTTCCACCAACAGCACCAAACTGAGAAGCTTGTAAACCCTCACCCAGATCATTACCTGAGCTACCTAGAGCGCCAGTGTTAAAACGACGTGCATTACCAGCAGCCAAACGAGTGACAAGTAAATCTTTACCCGTGAAGCTAGTATTTAGGCTCAAACGAACCCGATCTTGCAGTGCAACTTGATTACTAGCGGCTCTACCCCGATTGAATTCTTGAGTGAGTGCGAAGATGACTTCACCCGCCAACTTGGTGGTAGTGGAGAACTGCTGCTTTTCAAGAGTTGCAGTTTTAGCTTCTAAGGCATCAACACGACCGCGAAGGGTTGCCAGTTCTGCTGCGAACTGCTCTTGCAACTTACGCAGGGTTGCCAAATCTTCTTTCTTGACCATATCAGCGGTGGACGCTGCGATCAAGTCATTGACGCGATCCATGCAAGCGTTCAAACCAGCAGCAAACTCATAACGAGTCATTGCACGGTTGCCACGGTAGGTCTTATCAGGATAGCCAGCGATGCAGCCGTAGCGCTCAACCAAGGACTGAAGCGCTTGAAAGGCCCAATCAGTCGGCTTGACGTCAGAAAGCTGCGACACTGAGGTCACTTGTGCTTGAGCAGACTTACCTTCAAGGCTGTACTGATTCAAGGCATCAACGGAAGTCATTTGTGCTTCTGCTTTGGCAGAGGAAGCACCTAGGACTAGAGCACCTAAAATAGCAGGGCTGACCAACAGGGCGTTCAATTTAAGATTCAACATTTTTTAATTCTCCTCACATCTAGAGCGTTTGGCAGAAGCCTTGCGCCACAACAACTTAAAGTTTTCTAATGAAGCTACTCACTGAAAATCCAAACTTAGTTAATCTGAATTTTCACAGCTAAACTGTATCCCAAACAACAGGATACTAGCAGATGAGTATTTTTGATAACTACTTCCTTTGAAAACCATGGTTCCATAATAGGCGATCGAATCCAAAATTCAACATCCCCCATGTGCCAATCTATGAAGAGACCGCGACGAAAACTCTTTATCTGTTCATCCATTTAAATCTTAGCTTCATAAAAAAGTACCCAAAAACTATCCGCGCCCAAAGTCGTCTCTGGGTAGAAACAAACTTCAGGCGCGGTCTAGCGGGTCATCAGATGGAACCTTGACTGCCGGGAGGAACTCCAAACATCACCAAGCTTCTACGGATAGACTCAGAATAGGTCAACATCAAACTCTGTTATGCAGACTGTCACGCCAATGAAGGGTCATGACGCATAGCCAGCCGAAAACCTATGAATGGCTTGCTTAGAGAACAGCCCCGGCACGCAGCCGGACAACACCACACTGACAACCCAAGGATATACAACACTCTTGCATAAGCACCTCCAAAATTTGCTAAAGGACAATTAATCTCAAACGTAGTCACAGCACAAGGCTTGACTGCGCAAGGCACAAGAATCAATGATTCTCTATGAATCACCCTAGCATAAATTTTTTGATTTGGAAGACGGGTAACCCAATCCGCATCAACGGTAGGATTCTTGCCTATACTAGGGACTAGACTTCGCTAATACGGAATAATCGATCGCTATGTTTATCTTGGAATTTACGCTCAAAAATATCCCCGGCACTCTGAGTGTCCAAAAAAAGGACGCCGAAGCCGCCGAAGCTGCCTACCAGCAACTCACCAATGCCCTCAAAACCAATAGCGATCAGCTTATCGAACTTACCTGCGATCACCAAACGGGTAAGAAAATCGCCGTCCTCGGTAGCTCCGTCATCTCTGTTCAGATGTATGAAAAAACAGGTGGCGGCGCAGGTGGACGCGCGCCCGGTTTCTTCGCAGCCTAAGGGAAAGCGCATCAGGACTTAGTTTATGGCTTCTGCGATCGCAATTGACGACCTCCGGTTTCAGTGGGGCAACGGGCAGACGGTGCTAAACGGCTGTTCCTTAGACATTCCCCAGGGAGAGTTTTGGATGTTATTGGGCACGAATGGCTGCGGCAAATCTACGTTACTTCGTTTGATCGCCGGACTTCTACCTCAGCAGTCTGGCACCATTTACGTCTCTCCCAAACTCGGCTTCGTCTTTCAAAACCCCGACCACCAGCTCGTCATGCCCACGGTCGGCGCAGATGTAGCCTTTGGCCTCGTGAAAGAACACCTCACCCCGACCCAAGTGCAAGCCCGCGTCGCAGAAGCCCTATCCGCCGTTAACCTTCTCGAATTCCGTCGCCGTCCCATCTACGCCCTCAGCGGCGGCCAAAAACAGCGCGTTGCAATAGCCGGGGCAATAGCGACCCACTGTGAAGTCTTACTCCTCGACGAACCCACCGCCCTGCTTGATCCTGACAGCCAGCTCGAACTCGTCGTTGAAGTCCAACGCCTCGTCAAATCACGCGGCATTACCGCACTCTGGGTCACACACCGCCTCAACGAACTCAATTATTGCGACCAAGCCATCCTCATGAGCCAAGGTAGTATTATCGACCAAGGCGATCCCCACCGCCTCCGCGATCGCCTCATCACAATGGAAACCCAAAATCCAAACCCAACTCCAACGTAGGATGCGCTAAGCGAAGCAAGGCATCATTTTCATCCCAACAACAACCCACCCTCATCCCAACAACAATTTCACACTCGCCATCCCAAACAACACCCCCCAAACCGTTTGATCGCTACATCCGACAACCGCCAAGCCCACCCAATAGGACCCGATCGCCCCTCCCAGCAACGCCACCCCTAGCAATCCCCCCGTCATCCCCGGCACACCCACCCATGATCGCCAGCTTCCCATCAGCCCCGCAATCGAATTTAGCAAAATAAATCCCGCCGACACCGCCGACACCGTCTTCGTTTCCGCCCAATTCAGCTCCAGCATCAACGGCGTCAAAAAAATCCCACCCCCCGTCCCTGTCGCCCAGCCACCCACCCGATCGCCCCACGGCCCCGTACAACAACACCGCGATCGTAAATATCCCAAAACCCAGAAAAACATCCCATACTCTCAACCTCCAGAATAATTTGTGGCAACATAGATACCACAGTGTCATCATAAGGACGATTGACCCTCATCACATCTAATGCCATGACCTCCAGCTTGTCCTGTAAACCATGAAATCCGCCACCGCTCCCGAAGCCATATTCTTCATCGACGGCTATAACATTGTCGGAGCTTGGAACGACCTCAAGAAGATACGCGATCGGACTGGACTCGAAGAAGCAAGGCGCGCCCTCGTCAACCACCTCACCGGATTTGCGGCCTACAATGCCTACAACACCCAACTCGTCTTCGACGCCCAATACCGCGATACCCCCGCCAACGAGGAAATCGTCACCGACTTCCTCACCATCCATTACACAAGTCCCAACGAAACCGCCGACACCTTTATCGAAAAAGCCTGCGCCGACTTCCGTCATGACCTGCGAAAATTTCATCAGCGCCTCATTGTTGCCACTAGCGATCGCGCCCAACAGCTTACCGTCATTGGCTACGGAGCCGAATGGATGTCTGCCGAACAGCTTTGGCACGAAGTAGACTTTACCAATACCCGAGTCCGCAGCAAACAAAAAAATAAAACTAAATCTTCTGGCCGCTTTCTGATGAACTGCCTCGATCCAGAAGCCCAAGCTAAGCTCGATCGACTCCGCTTTGGTAAATAAATCTAGGCTATCCTAAGCCTGTTAAGACACTTCGGTGTAAACAATATTTTTCAAACAACCGATCGGTATTGAATGGACTGCTGACCTGTTGATAGCCATGATGGTTGAGAATCGGCATCAGCTTCTCCCAGACCCACTCGTCCGTCTCTATAGTCATCGCTCGAAAGACGTATTCCTCAAAAGGAAAATCCTTTAGCACTTTATATTCACTCCCCTCAATATCGATCGCCAAATAATCAATCACACGCGGCGCAGCATGATTGCGGAGAACGTCAGCTAAAGGCACAGCTTGTTTCTGCACGACCCGACCCGTCTGCAAAATCTCATCGCTTCCCCACTTCTGGGTCAGGTTGTCCTGCACGCCACTGCAATAGGCCAGCCCTTCCACTCCCTCCGCCATCACAAAATCCACTGTCTCAGATCGATCGCTCAGGCACACCGACACGCAAACGCTACGAGGACGGTTTAGCACCAGTTCCCCATAAAAATCGTCATGGGGTTCAATACAAATTCCCGTCCAGTCCAGCGCCGTCTCCAACACATAACAACTACTCGCTGCCCTCCCATTAGCCGCCCCAATCTCCACAAAATATCCCCCTCGAAGTCCCGGAAACACCTGTTCGACAATCCAGCGATCGTTCAACGTCTCGTTGTGATACTCATAGGCTGAGCCATTCGTTGAATGATCATCTGGGTGCGGTGGGAACGTAGACATAAGCAGTAAACCCCACATAGAACAAGGCATCTTTCGCTATTCTAGCCTGAAGAGAATGGCGAACGGTCGTCGATCGGTCCCTGTTAGTCCACTCACTAGAAGCAGACATTCAACAAACCTTGAAAAAAGGGGTTGCAAATCTGATGAAGGCTTGCTATCTTGAACGAGGTGAAGAGCGTTCCTCAGTAGCTCAGTGGTAGAGCGGTCGACTGTTAATCGACTGGTCGCAAGTTCGAATCTTGCCTGGGGAGTTTATAAGCAAATTCTAGAGGCGGTTGCAGACTTAGTTTGTAGCCGTTTTAGTCTAGCTTCTCGTGATATGTACAGATGCCTACAGATAGACCGATCGATCGCACCTCGGAAAACTTCCGCGATCCTCACTAGGATTCTTAGCAGAGTAACGGGCACATTGGACGTAACAGACATCCAAACCCCACTACTCTCCCCGTAAATAGTTGCCATGATAACAACCCTCGTAAATTTCCCGCTCTGGCGTTATCTTAATCAACCTCTCTTTGAGGCGGCGTCGAACCTAGTAATTAATCCAAAGCGATTTTGGTACGTGTACCGCATTGAATTTCTAGAACGTTGCCT
Organism: Synechococcales cyanobacterium; assembly: GCA_043787035.1. Taxonomy (GTDB): domain Bacteria; phylum Cyanobacteriota; class Cyanobacteriia; order Leptolyngbyales; family Leptolyngbyaceae; genus JAAFJU01. The sequence continues at coordinate 9,119 of JAYVVL010000403.1, read as the reverse complement.
AGAGCGTGAATGTCGCGCTACGGGTAAATCTCAAGACTAGCGTTTGAACCCGGTGGAGTTCAGAACCCTTATCCAAAGCACACGCTTGCGTCCGTCATCCTCTACAATGGGAAGCCGTTACAGTTCTTCAGTTTCTTAACGGATTGCTCCAAACGGTATGACGAAGCAGCGTGTTCTTTCTGGAATCCAACCTACGGGCGATATGCACCTGGGTAACTACTTTGGAGCCATTCGTAACTGGGTCGAAATTCAGGAACATTACGAGAACTTCCTGTTTCTTGCCGATCTCCACGCCATCACCGTTCCTCATGATCCCAAGGTTCTTGCGGACAATACCTACAACGCCGCCGCCACTTACCTCGCCTGTGGCATTAGCCTTCAGCACGCCACCATCTTTGTCCAATCTCACATTTCTGCCCATGCTGAACTCGCGTGGCTCTTTAACTGCATCACGCCGCTGAACTGGCTAGAACGCATGATTCAGTTCAAAGAAAAAGCTCTCAAGCAGGGTGAAGAGGTAAGTGTTGGTCTTCTCGACTACCCTGTGCTCCAAGCCGCCGATATCCTTCTTTACGAACCCGATCAAGTGCCTGTCGGCGAGGACCAAAAGCAACATCTTGAACTCACTCGCGATATTGCTACTCGGTTTAACTATAAATTCGGCAACGAGCAGCAGCCCGTACTCAAAGTGCCGACCCCGCTGATTCGCAAAGCTGGCGCACGGGTCATGAGTCTCACGGACGGCACGAAAAAAATGTCTAAATCAGATCCGTCGGACCTCAGCCGTATCAGCGTGCTCGACTCCAAAGAGACGATCGCCACCAAAATCAAAAAATGCAAAACTGATCCCACACGCGGACTAGAGTTTGGCAATGCTGATCGTCCGGAATGTAACAATCTCCTGACGCTTTACATGCTCCTCTCGGGTCAGACTCAAGAGGTCGTTGCTTTGGAGTGCGCCGACATGGGCTGGGGCCAATTCAAACCGCTGCTGACCGAAGCTGCAATAGCGCATCTTACCCCAATCGGCGATCGCTATCAGGCTTTGATGAATGACAAAACGTATCTAGACTCCATCCTAAGAGACGGTCGCGAAAAAGCCGGGGCGGTCGCGAATGCAACCTTGTACAAGGTTAAAGCTTCCATGGGATTCTCCATCCCGCGATAGAGGAATCATGAGGATTCGGATGAACTTCTGATAAAATCGTCCTGACAGAAGGGAATTCGGTCTAGGCTAGTCCGTAGATTCACTCACCCGATTCGAGACCCATGCAACGATCGCCTCTCACCCGCTTCAGTCAAGCCTTAGACGCCGGAGACTTCCTCGTCACTGCGGAGGTCGCGCCTCCCAAGGGTACCAATCCCGTGCATATGCTTCAGATGGCCCGCTTGCTAAAGCCTCATGTTCATGCAGTCAATATCACGGACGGGAGCCGAGCGGTGATGCGGATGTCATCGCTGGTTTCTGCGTTGATTCTTTTAGACAATGGCATCGAACCCATCTACCAAGTTGCGTGCCGCGATCGAAATGCGATCGCGCTTCAGGCGGACTTGCTAGGTGCCCATGCTTTAGGCATTCGCAACGTCTTGGCCCTCACGGGTGATCCGGTCAAAGCGGGAGATCATCCTGACTCCAAGGCTGTTTTCGAGCTAGAGTCTGTGCGACTGATTCAAATGATAACTAAACTCAATACCGGATTTGACTGGACCGATCACGTGCTGATCGATGGCGAAACGGACTTGTGTGTGGGCGCAGCGGTGGATCCTCAGTGTGGCAGTTGGTCAGGGCTAACTCGACGGTTTGAGCGCAAGATTGAAGCCGGGGCGCAGTTTTTCCAGAGTCAGCTCATCACGGATTTCGATCGCTTAGAAAAATTCATGACCGAAATTGCTCGTCCTGCTGGCAAGCCCATTTTGGCTGGAATATTCTTACTCAAATCTGCAAAAAATGCCCGGTTTATTAATCGCGTTGTCCCTGGCGTCAATATCCCAGAATCCCTGATCGATCGGCTCGAAAAATCATCCGATCCGCTCCAAGAAGGCATTACGATCGCAGCCGAACAAGTCAAACTTGCCCAAGACATCTGCCAAGGCGTCCACCTTATGGCCGTCAAACGCGAAGACCTGATTCCACAAATTTTGGAGCAAGCCGGGATTAAAGCTGTACGAGCCATGGCAAGAGAAGCAGCGATCGTTTGAAGTTACAGCGAACTCTCCGGAGCTAGGCTAAAGTGAAACGAATGGAGAATGTGTACATAGATTGTCAGAGACCATCAGAGCGATCTCGTAAAACCTTCTCCGACTCACCTACCAACACGCTTCTCAGTTATGGTGCCAAATCCTTTCACTGTCGGACAATCGGTAAAAAGCGATCGTTTCATTGGTCGTACGACCGAACTCGCCTCCGCCTTTGATCAAATTAGTGCTCAAGGCAACTTGGCCCTGTGGGGAAGTCCGGGTATTGGAAAATCCTCCTTTCTCAACGTCCTCGCTGATCCTCAAGCATGGCAAGTGCGCGGTTACGATCCCACTGGCGCGGTGATTATCCGTTTAAGCTGTTTGGATATCGTTCCCTTTAGCTCCACGGCATTCTGGACTGAGGTGATTACTCAGATTAAGGATTACGCCGACAATAGTGAAGTGCGGCAAGAAGCCCAAATGGCACTCAACCAAGGCAACACTAATAAAGATGGATTGCGTCAAGTCTTGCGCGAACTCGGCAAAAGAAATCGCTATCTCGTACTGCTCCTTGATGATTACGACAATGCGATTCGTCCCCAACCGGGTTACGACGACAATGCGATCGCTTCATTTGTTAGCGACTGTCGCAACCTTTGCTCCCATGCCCGCGAGAGCCAGTATCTCTCTATGGTGCTTACGACCCTGCGCCGCCTCAATGAACTGGGTCCCAAACTTCGACCCGGCAGCTCGCCTTGGTACAATCACTACCTTTTTCTTCCAATCAAAACGTTTAACGACAACGAAGTCTCGGCGCTTTTGGGCGATATCAATTTTCTCATGACCCCCGATCTGCGAGATGGCATCCGAGAGATGACCAATGGCCATCCGGCGCTCATTCAAAGTGCTGGAAACCTTCTGCACCGGGAACTTCGTCAGCATCTCCCTGCCGGAAAACCGCCTAACCCCCATGCCTTTGCTGAAGATTTTCGCACCATGACGCTTCATCTTTATGACTCTGCTTGGAACCTGTCCACGGGCGTCGAGCAAAGTCTGATGATGCTCGTGGCGCTGGTCAATCTCAAAGGCAAGCTCCAAGGGAAACGCTATGACCTAGGCGATCTCGATGTCATCTTTAGCCAGAAAGAACGGGAACTCTCGAATCTGGTGGATCAAGGAATTCTCAGCCTAAAATCCCGATCGGGGGAGTTTAAATATGCCTTTGCCTCGTCCATGATGGAGTGGTGGGTTGTAGAGGAAATGGAAAACAGTACGGAGGAAAGCCTCCGCGATCGTCAAAGAATCTTCCTCAACCTCATGAGCCACCGCCAAGCCGAAAGCGTCACCAATGCAATTCGTTGGCTATGGAAAAATAAAGATGAGCTGCCGACTATCCTTGAATGGCTTACGAAAGTCGTCACGGCCTTCCCAAAAGGGATCCTGTAAGATTCGGTTAGGGCACTCTAACGGAATACTGAATTAGGAAAGTACCCTAGCCTTCTTCTAGAGTCGGCCCATACAATTGATACACCTAGTCAAACCTTTTTCTAAATTTCGGACTTATCTTTCATTTAGAAACGCCGATCGGCGAGTAAGCCTTAACCATGATCATGATGGCGATTCGTAAAAACCCTTATATCATCGGGCGTCCTGTCAGCGAACCCGATCGCTTCTTCAACCGTGAAGATTTGCTTGAATTTATTGCCGTAAATCTGAACCAGGGCGCTAGGGCCATTATTCTCCATGGACAGCGCCGTATTGGCAAATCATCGGTGTTGGCCCAAATTCCATTTGCCCTCGCCGCAGAAGCCTACACGTTCATCCCGCTTTCACTTGAAGGAAAAAGCCAAAAATCGCTTGCTGTTGTCCTCCATGAACTTGCCAAAGAGACCCTTTATACCTTTGACGAACTCAACCAAGTCCCGCTAGTGCCGACGATCGCTGAACTTGAAGCGGATCCTGATATATTTGTCGCCCGCTTCTTAAAGCGAATCCACCAACTGTGTCATGGAAGAGACCTGGTTCTCCTCCTTGATGAATTCGATACGCTGGGAGACTATCACCCCGAAAGCGCTGTTGCTCACCTGTTCCCCTACATTCAGAGTTTTCTAAATGCTCCTGGGGCGAAGTTTTCCTTTTTAAGGATTGTGCCCGTCGTGGGTCGGCGGCTGGATGACTTGCCCACGCTCCGTCGTGTTTTTCACAATGCACCCACCTGGGAAATTCGGCTGCTCGACCGCACTAGCGCCATTGCCCTGATCACTCAACCCGCTCAAAACGTCCTTGCCTATAGCCCAGATGCGATCGAAGCAATGCTAGAAGTCTGTGCGGGGCATCCTTACTTTACTCAGGTGATGGGATTCGCCGTTTTCAGCCATGCCCGCCAAACCGATCGTTGGACAGTGCAAGCGGAGGATGTCTATCAAGTCGTGGATCGGGCGATCGAGCTAGGAAGTGGCGGACTGGCCTGGTTTTGGGATGGGTTGCCCATTGCTGAACGGGTTATTTACTCTGCTGCATCTGAAATTGCCGATCGAAGCGTAATGGGGCTGGATGTGAAAGACGGAGAACCGCTTGAATTTCTAGAAGAGCATGGCATTGTGTTGACGGAATGTCTTCACAATGCCCAGGTCAATCTGATTAATTGGAAATTTCTACAGCGCATTACCCAGAGCAGACCTGACGGGGTAATGCGCGGCAGCTATCGCATCACCATTAAACTCGTTCAGCGCTGGCTGATTCTCCAGCACTCAATTAAGGATGAAATCTGGGAACTCCAAGACTTAGAACCTAACCTCAAACCCCTCTATGAAGAGGCTCGTCAGTCCCGTAACCAGGGCGATTTGCCCGAAGCGATCCGGCGCTACGATCGTATCTACGCCGAAAATCCTAATCATTTGGGCACGTTGTTTGATCTTGCTGAATGCTGTCTTCAAACCCATGCTTATGCGCGCGCGCTGGAATTATTCGATCGGGCCTACTACGTGGATCCAAGCAGGGCACGGGATGGACTCTTGCGATCGGGGATAGGCCACGCCATCACCTTGCGCGATCGAGGCCAGATTGAAGACGCGCAAAATGTTCTAGACCACCTTCGGGACATTGATCCCCAAAATAGTACGGTCAATACAATGCTAGAAGCCGTCGAGATTCAAAAAAATCAGCCTCCAGAACTGACGTCATCCTGGGGAAAGTTCATGCCTGAATGGAAGTGGAATTTGTCGAAAAGAAACCAAATTTCGGATTAATCAAGCAAACAGAGGTCGGTCAATCTCGGGAAGTTTAAAAAAACTTTGATAAAAAAGATAATTATGGTTGAAGGAATCGGACAAATGCCCTTATACTGTTTTCTTGCAGAGTAACTAGTATTTCGATTATTGAGCGCATCCTTGTTGTATTTTCTATATCCAGCATAGACGCTCCGAAACCTTGCCTCTCTATTATTTCAATTTCCCTTTGGAGCGTCCTATGTCGATTTATGTGGGCAACCTGTCCTACAGTGTGACCCAAGAAGACTTAAGCGAAGTCTTTGCTGAATACGGTAAAGTCAAGCGCGTACAAGTCCCTACGGACCGCGAAACTGGCAAGCCTCGCGGATTCGCTTTCGTTGAAATGGAAACTGACGAAGAAGAAGAAGCATCCATCGCAGCACTTGACGGTGCTGAGTGGATGGGTCGTGACCTTCGCGTTAACAAAGCTAAACCCCGCGAGGAACGTCCCGCTGGTGGCGGTGGCGGCGGCGGTGGTTATCGTGGCGGTGGCGGCGGCGGTGGAGACCGTGGCGGTCGTGGCGGCGGTGGCGGTGGCGGTGGCGGCGGATGGGGCGGTGGCGGCGGTGGCCGTCGCGACGCTTACTAGTTTGCCCGAAAGGTTGTAAACTTGCCCTTCTGTCCATCTCATCCAAGGAACATAATTCATGGCTCAGGTCGTTGTCGGAGAAAACGAAGGTATCGAATCAGCGCTGCGACGTTTTAAGCGTCAGGTGTCTCGTGCTGGGATTCTCCAAGATGTTCGTAAGAACCAACACTTTGAAACCCCTCAAGAAAAAGCAAAGCGTAAAGCGAGTGCTCGTCGCCGTCGTGGTGGCCGTCGTTAAATCGACATCGGTTTCAACTTTAGGTTTAAGGCTCTGGTTTTAGATCTAAGACTTAGGCTTTAAATTATAGGGAAACTGAAATCTAGGTTTCCGTTCAGAATAACCTGCGTTGGATCATCCGATGCAGGTTTTGTTTTGGAAAGCCGATATAATCTAAGCTCACATTTTCTTTTAACGTAAAACCCCATGGCTTCCGAAGACCTGCGCGCCACTCGCATCGAAAAATTGGACCAACTTCGTGCAGTTGGGATGAATCCGTTCGCTTATAGCTGGACGTCGAGCCATAGGATGGCCGATCTCCAGTCGAAGTATGCTGATTTGCCGAATGGTGAAGAGATAGATGACACCGAAGTCGCGATCGCAGGGCGCATTATGGCGCGGCGTGTGTTTGGGAAACTTGCGTTTTTTACGCTGCAAGATGAAACGGGCAATATCCAACTTTTCCTTGACAAAAATCGAATCCAAGCATGCATGGGCGATCGCTTTCCCGATGCCTTTGCAAATCTGAAGCAGCTTACGGATATGGGCGATATCATTGGCGCGCGCGGCACGATTAAACGCACCGATAAGGGTGAACTGTCGGTGTACGTAAAAGAATTTGAGATGTTGACGAAATCGTTGCTGCCGCTACCGGACAAGTTCCATGGTCTGACGGACATTACGACCCGGTACCGTCAGCGCTACATTGATTTGATTGTGAACCCCGATGTGCGCGAAACCTTCCGGCGGCGGGCGTTGATTACGGCTTCAATTCGTCGGTATCTGGATCGGGAAGGCTTTATCGAAATCGAAACGCCGACGCTGACCTCAGAAGCAGGCGGCGCAGATGCTCGGCCCTTCGTGACTTATCACAACACGATGGACATGGAGTTGTATTTAAGAATCGCGACAGAACTGCATTTAAAGCGGCTGGTGGTGGGCGGGTTTGAGAAAGTGTTTGAGCTGGGGCGAATTTTCCGAAATGAGGGAATTTCTACGCGGCACAACCCTGAATTTACATCGATCGAAGTGTACCAAGCGTATGCCGATTATAACGACATGATGGCCCTCACGGAGGCGTTGATTACGACAGCGGCCACTGAAGTTTTGGGTCGAACGGAAATTGAATACCAAGGAACGCCTATCCGCTTAACGTCGCCCTGGAAACGGATTACGATGCACGAAGCAGTTGAAGCAGCAACAGGCGTAGACTTCGCAGCGTTTACTGATTTGGCGCTTGCGAAAGCGGCGGCGAAAGCAGCGGGAATCCATAATATTGACGATTGCTCGTCTATTGGTAAATTGTTAAATGAAGCCTTTGAGCAAAAAGTTGAAACGACGTTGATTCAGCCGACCTTTGTGATGGATTATCCAATCGAGATTTCGCCTCTCGCCAAACCCCATCGATCGAAGCCTGGATTAACGGAGCGATTCGAGTTATTTATTGTAGGTCGTGAAACTGCAAATAGTTTTTCCGAGTTAACCGATCCACTAGATCAACGCGATCGGCTCGAAGCCCAAGCGGCCCGGAGAGCGGCGGGTGATCTCGAAGCTCAAGGCGTTGACGAAGATTTCATTACAGCATTGGAGTATGGGATGCCGCCAACGGGTGGATTGGGAATCGGAATCGATCGATTAGTCATGGTATTAACTGATTCCCCCAGCATTCGAGATGTAATCGCATTCCCGTTATTAAAATCCGAAAAAGCCGAAGATCCCACATAATCCAAACCCGTCCAACAATCCGACAAGTCCGACGATCACTCCGGAATGATTCTGGAGAATGATCCCGGAATCATTTCGACATCAACCCAGTGCCATTCCAGCATCCCCGCAAAACGCGATCGGACCCTTCCAAAATCCGATCGCCCCACCCCAAAAACCATGTCCAACATCTCCGTTAGAAATCTCACCAAAACCTACACGGTTGCCGTCAAAGATCCGGGATTCAAAGGCACCCTTTCCCACTTCTTCAAACGCACCCAAAAGCTAATCAATGCGGTCCAAGATGTCAGCTTTGAAATTGCTGCGGGTGAAATCGTCGGATTTCTCGGCGCAAACGGAGCCGGAAAAACGACCACTCTCAAAATGCTTACCGGACTCATCTATCCGACCTCCGGCAGCGTCACCGTTGGCGGACAGATTCCCTATAAACGTCATACCAGTTTTCTTAAAGATATTACGCTTGTAATGGGGCAAAAGCAGCAACTGATCTGGGATCTCCCTGCATTAGATTCACTTAAAATTAATGCTGCCGTTTATGGTATTCCCGATCGCGTCGCTAATACCCGCATCGGCGAACTCACTGAAATGCTTTCTCTGCAGGGAAAGCTCAACCAGCCCGTCCGCAAGCTTTCTTTAGGAGAACGAATGAAGGCTGAGCTTTTGGCCTCACTCCTGCACGAACCCAAAGTCTTATTTTTAGATGAGCCGACGCTGGGACTTGATGTCAATGCTCAAGTTGCTGTGCGAAATTTCTTGAGAGACTATAACCAACGCTACAATGCAACGATTTTGCTCACGAGTCACTACATGAATGACATCACAGCGCTATGCGATCGAGTGCTTACGATTCACAAAGGTGCATTGATTTATGATGGCAGCTTGAATGGCTTAATCGATCGCTTTTCTCCTCGCCGTGAGATCAATGTAGAGTTTGCAGTGGCTTATGCTAAAGATAAACTTCAACATTACGCTGAAGTTCACAAAATGGATGGATCTAGCGTCAAGTTTTTAGTCATGCAAGATTCATTGACAAGTACAGTTTCCAAATTGCTTGCAGACTTAGACGTGATTGATTTATCGATCGGCGATCCGCCCATTGATGAAATTATTGGCCAGGTGTTTCAAGCTGGACAGGTCTAGA
>JAYVVL010000402.1:0-2939 GCA_043787035.1 Synechococcales cyanobacterium | reverse complement strand
ACTCACACCGACTGTCTTGAGGGAGTATCGAAGGGGGCTTTATGGTTCTCTGATGCTTGCGGGCCGGACCATAAGATACTGGTGATGACTGTTGATGCATGGGAATTCAAAGAACGACACCCAGCCCCAATCTTTGGTCACTGATTCAGGGATGTGATGGCTGAATAGGGGGACTTCCATTCACCGTAGCGTGTTGCAGCTTGGGATCATGCCGTAGAAGTACGGGTCCCAATCCCACAAGTTGAGGGGCATCCGTGCAATTTCTGGGTGCGTCTAGGTGCAGGTTAGCCTCATTTTGGAGAGTGGTCTAGATCGATCGGCAAGATTTTTCAAGAAGGGTATTGACAGTTCGGGAAATATTTGGGATTATGAATCTTGTGCGAAACGTGCTCCAAAAGTAAGTTTCACGAAGCTAGATTTGCGGGTGTGGCTCAGTGGTAGAGCGTCACCTTGCCAAGGTGAATGTCGCGCGTTCGAATCGCGTCACCCGCTTGAAGAGCTGTTGAATTGAGGGCGTATCTTAGGAATAAGGTACGCCCTCAATGTTTTAGATGCTACGATCGGAATATCTGTGGGCTTGTAGGCTACACATTTTCTTTAGGGTTTCAGAGAAACTGCAGATATTTTTCGTGCTTGGAATCATAGGTGAGTCATGCGTTCTTACAAGTCTCCGATTCAAGGTCAGAAGATTGATTTGAAGCTGGATTATCCGTGCCCCTGTCGTAGAAAGGCTCGTTTGATTCCTATCGTGCTGACGGAAGCGTTGGGCTGCGATCGCTGTCCGAATGTATTTGTGGTGAAGGAAGAGGGCGATCAGGTAGAGCAAATTGCTGGACTCCTCTTGTCTAGACGGATTTGGCGCTGGACGGGACAGCAATGGGTGGTTCCGGAGGCAAGCCAGCCCCTCTTCGATCGAGTGTTAGTCTGTGGATTAATTCTTCTTTTAGGATTATTATTGTATTTACCAGGGCAATGGTCAGTATTGGCGGGAGTGCTGGGTGTGCTACTCTGTCCGATGTTGATTGATGCGTTGCGTCAATGGTTCGTGAATCGGTAATTCTTAGGGTGCCTGATGGAACGTGAACTAAGTCTCCAAGCTCCCTTAATCTCGCTGGACCGGATGCTGTCTCACGATCGCGATCGGGCCTTAGGGGCTATTGCGTCTATGTTTTCTCAAAACCATCAATTGTTGTTAGAAGCCAATACGTTAGACCTAGAAGCTTTTCAGGTGCGCGGTGAGGCGGCAGGAAGTGGTCACTCTGTACCTCTAGATTGGTTTCGGTTGACGAAAGAGCAAATCAATCGCTGGATTGGGGCCTTGGAAGCGATGGCGGGGTTGCCAGACCCGTTGAGACAGATGGCTGGGTTTTATAGTCCACGTCAATGTTATTGGATGCCGATCGGGTCGTTGGGGCTAGCCTACGAGGGGCTGCCAGAGGTGGCGGCGATGGCGATTGGGATGAGCTTGAAGACCGCGAATCGGCTGACTTTGCGATCGAGTTCGGATAGCATGCATACCCATGCGGCGATCGTACAACTTTGCCAGGAGACGTTGCAGAGCTGTGGCTTTCCGGACGATACGGTGGTGTCGGAGTCAGGGGATGGGTGGAATTCGTCGGTGCAGCTTTGGATTGCGTATGGACGGCCTAAGTGGCGATCGCAAGTGCGGGCTTCGGTGACGGGTACGGTGCTGGAGTCAGCCATTGGGAATTGCTATCTGTATTGGGCGGCGTCGGGGGCGGTGGACTGTGTGCGGAAGATGCTGCTGGCGAGTCATCGGGGCGAGCCGGACGCGGTGAATGCCATTGAGGCAGTGTTGGTTCATCCGCAGCATGGGGGGTCAAGTTTGGTGCGATTGTGGTCAGATTTGCGATCGAAGGGGTTTGAGATTTATGGGGATGCGGGGATGGTGTTGGAGTTTGCGGAGGTGCCGCTGCTGCCGGAGGCGGATTGGAGTCAGTCGAGTTTTCGGAAGCGGATTGCGTTTCGGCGGGTGGCGGATGTGGATGAGGCGATTGCGGTGATGAATGCCAATAGCAGCGGTCATGCGGATGCTATTGTGACGGAGTCTTATAGTGCGAGTCAACAGTTTATTCAGCAGGTGCGCAGTACAGCGTTGTATTTAAATGCGGCTCCGAGATTTCAGCGCTGTCGGATGGCGGAGGGGGATGTGGTGCTCGGGACGACGGGGCGATCGGGGTTTGGGGCGATTCGGATGCAGTCGTTACTGACGCCAAAGCGAGTGATTTATGGGAGTTGCTAGCCGAGCTGAAATAGTGCAATTTAAGGAACTAACGGATTGGTAGGAGCACTGTAGGATTCGTCAAAAATAGGGTTTTGATTCCGCTTGGTGGGTTGGGATGTAGCGCTAGTTTTACCCAGGCGCTTGAGTTGATACTGGGCATCTCGATGGCAGCCCGCCATCCCTTGTTCTACACATAGTTTCATGGCCATTTCTAAATCGGCTATGGCTTCATCAAGGTTGCCATATTTTTCTTGGACTAAGCCGCGCTGATAATAGGCAAAGACATGATCGCTTTTAAATTGAATGGCCGTGTTGAAATCACTGAGTGCTCCGTCTTTGTCTTGAAGGTCCAGCCGAATCAGGCCCCGCTGATAGTAGGAGGTGGCATTTTCGCTGTCGAGCTTGATGGCGACATTGAGGTCGGAAATGGCTCCGCGATAGTTGCCAGCGCGATGATAGGCGAGACCTCGGTTTTGATAGGCCGTGATTAAGTTGGGGTTAATCCCTGTGGCTTCGGTGCAGTCGGAAATGGCACCGGGCTGATCGTTCAGGTTAGACTTGGTTAGGCAGCGGTTGAGAAAGGCGGCGGCGAGGTTAGGGTCTAGGCGAATGGCTTGGCTGTAGCTTTTCAAGGCATTTCCCGATCGACCGAGGGCATTTTCCGCTTGTCCTAGCTGGACAAAAGCACGCGCAT
>JAYVVL010000401.1:0-2950 GCA_043787035.1 Synechococcales cyanobacterium | reverse complement strand
GGTTGTCTAGGGTCACTTGCATCAATGCTTTCCAGGCTTCCTCCCAGTTTTGTTTGGGCGGTGTAGGTGATTCTATTGTTGGGGGGACTATTTCATCTATAGTCGTTAATTCTTCTAGAGACACTAACCCGTTTAGATGCATTGACATCGCTGATATCTTGGATGAGATGGCTTGTAATTTGGCGTCTAGATCCCCTAGCCGCAAGGGCTTCCCCAAAATATCGTTCATCCCTGCATCCAGACAAGCTTTAACCGCAGACTCGGAGATGTTGGCGGTCATTGCCATAATGTGAATGTTCTGATACGCCTCATGGCTCGATCGAATACGTTGGGTGACGGCAAGACCATCTAGTTTTGGCATTTGGACATCCATCAAGATCAGCTCGTAAGGCTGGAGTTTGAGTTGCGTTAAAACGGCCTCACCATGGGTGACGACATCGGCGTGATAGCCCAATTGAGTCAGTTGAAGCAGAATCACTTTTTGATTCACTAAGTTATCTTCTGCGAGTAATATCTTTAAAGGCGATCGAGTGACATGATTCACAAGGTTTGATGCATTCAATTCATTCAATCTACTCGATTGACTCCCCACGGTTGGAACGACAGGAAAATCCAGCGTAAATTCAAACACCGATCCCGCTCCAAGTTCACTGGTGACCTGCAACTGTCCACCCATCTGACTCACCAACTGTTGACTAATCACCAGTCCTAGGCCCGTCCCGCCGTAGCGTCGCTGAATAGACGAGTCCGCTTGGACAAAGGGCTGGAAGAGCCGATCGATTTGCGATTTGGACATGCCAATTCCTGAATCAATGACTCGAAAGGTAATGGAATAAATGATATTAGATTTAGTTTGTTGAGGTTTAGTTTGTTGAAGGTTAACTTTGGGCAAACCTGTTATGTCTAGACGCACTTGTCCCCGATCGGTAAACTTCACTGCATTCCCCAAAAGATTGAGCAAAACCTGCCGCAGCCGCAGCCCATCGCCGAGCAGTACGGATGGTGAACCGGACTGAAAATCATGTTTAATCGTATCTTGAATACGGTATTCAAGTCCAATAGCTTTCGCTTGGGCTTTTGCATCAAGTAGCGCGATCGTTAGGTTAACTTCATTCAATAGATCAAATGGAACGGCTTCTAGCGATAGCTTCCCAGCATCAATTTTTGCAAAATCCAGCACATCATTAATCAATCCCAACAACATCTCCCCGCTGCGATCGATCGTTTGAATATAGTCGCGATCTTGAGATTCAAGTCCCGTGCGGGCCAGTAGCAAATCAGTCATTCCCAAAATGCCATTCAACGGCGTCCGCAATTCATGACTCATCACCGCCAAAAACTCACTCCGAACTTGCAGCAGCGCCTGCATCCGCAACCGATCGTTTACCACCGCAATGCCGCCTACTCCGCCTAATAACAAACAAGGCGCAACCACCGGAATCCACAGGTTCAGATGAATCGCCACCAGTGCTGCGCTCACCCAAAACCCTATTGCTCCCACCACCACTGCGCACTGAACGCCCCACGACCACCGACTCAATCCCCCGCTCAACAGTGCGCCCAAGGGCACTAATCCCCAAATATAGAGCGGATCTAGAACCTGTAAGAAGTTGTTTTGCAAAATATTATTGAGCACCGTCAGATGAAAATGAACGCCGCTGCTTGGAACACTTCGATCGAACGGCGTCAGGAGCCTGTCTGCCCCTGTAGTGGTCATGCCGATGAGAACGATTTTGTCCGTAAAGGCTGAGGCCGGAACTTTCCGAGCGAGGACGCTGGAAAAGCTATACCGAGTCGCTTTGGAGGTCGGTCCCTGCCAGTTTAGCCACAGTGGACGATCGCTTGGGGGCAGCTTAACTGAGTCCTGCGTAATGGCATGGGCCTGAGAAATCGCAATTCCAAAGGCGTATACACCTTGTTCCTTTGGATTTAGCGATCGCACAATCCCGTCAGAACTACTTCGAGTCATGATGTGTCCCATGCCGATCAACGACTTCTGGAGCGTGGGACTCGGAAAGATGGGCAATTGATCCTGATTCCAGGCCAGCGGCATCACAACGCGTTGATACTCATCCATCGCCTTCGCCAATCCAAAATCTTCCCGACTTGGCTCTGAAAGAAGAATATCAAAGGCAATGACGCTGGGATTAGCAGGAGCAAGTTGTTCTATAAGCTGTTGATATCGTTTACGAGACCACGGAAATGCCCCTAATGTTGCCAGACTATTATCATCAATTTCGATCACTACGACGCGATCGTCCCAGGCACGCGCTCCCCGTGACTGAAACAAAATCCGGTAGCTAGCATCTTCTAACGTCTGCCACATTCCACCTATTTGAGCCAATCCAATCCCCAGCCCCAGCAAGATACCAGGCAGCATTTTCACAAGATGAGAAGAGGTTTTTTGAAGTTGAGCAGGCAACATAGGGGGCAGAAGCAGTTCACTGCACCAATACTACTAGATTATTACTAGATAAACCCTGCGCCGCACAGTTTACATAGGTTAAATTGCCATAGATAAAGTTCACTGGGTTATTACAACAGAACATGAGATCAATCACACTAAACTTAGGAATTTATTCTAAATGCTAGGTTTACAAGCTACGATCGTTCGGTGACGAGGGTCTGATTCGGTCGTGAAAACGTTGATAAACCCCGTGTTTGTCAGGGCTTCCTCAACGTTAAAGGTATAGTAATCATCCGTCCAGGGTTCTGTACTTTTCATCAGGGTAAAGAGCACGGGCGGAAGGCTCTGAATGACTTGAGAGTGTGGGTTGTTATCTACGATCGCACAGGTTCCACCCGGTCTGAGAATCCGGCTGATTTCTTGAAAAATTTCCGCTGTGGCCGATCGAGGCAGCTCATGCAGCACAAATTGCAGGGTCACGAGATCAAACGATTCATTTGCAAACTCTGTCGCTTCAGCTCGTCCATGAATCCAGGCTGCAAT
>JAYVVL010000400.1:0-2950 GCA_043787035.1 Synechococcales cyanobacterium | reverse complement strand
CTCTGCCCGAGTTAGACGAACTAGAAACTTTAGAAACTGACCTTCCACATGGCCGGACATCATTTCCTGCTCCAAATGGCGGACCGTTTCACCATCGGAAAATCGCTGACTCCAATCCTCCGTTTGAGTGCGTCTAACCAGCGCAGCTAGAGCCTCAGATTCTGGAGTCGTACATCGATCGAGGTAGGGATCCAATCCGGTTGCTAAGTTGCACGCCTGCTGGAGTTCACGCTTAAAAATGGGGTCAAGGGTTTGAACCATTCCAGCCTGCTCAACAAGATGTTCTAGTTTAGCGGCTAGGATTCCCACTGGGGTGACAGGTCTCACGCTTACACTCCCACAGCAACGGGCAATCGGTCTAACGAAACATACATGTCTTCGCCGTCACCATTCCGTGGATAGAGCTGACAGAGTTCGCGGTGAACAATAAGGGCTGCATCCAACTCGTCCCGTGTCAAGTCATTCATAAATCGGCAGCTTCCAATCGGACAGGGCGCTGCTGCTCGCTGAAGCCCATCGCGAGTTCGGCTAATGGATTCGGTGGCTTTCCAAAGGAGTTCAGACGTGAGGTAAGGACTGTCTATCGCTAACCCTAACCGACTCATTAAGCCCAAAATCCGATCGCGATCGAGGATTGAGATATAGCCTCGCTGCTGCGCGATGGTCGCCGAAAATGCCATATCGATCGCAACACTGTGACCGTGGAACATCGGAATTTCTGGCTTCAATTCCAGCGTTGGACTCCAAGTGTGACCATAGGCAATCACCCGATCGAGATCAAGTTCATGCAGATTCGGCACTTCCAGCTTCAACATTGAGTCGATCGCATTGTGCGTAAGCTGGTGTGAGATCTTAAGGATTTCAGGGGTGCCATTGACATAGCCAAAATGGCTTTTCAGAAGCGCCTCACCGTGGCTTTCTAAAAGTTCAAAGATTTCCTTATTGCCTACAACGGCAATTTTGATTAACTCAGCCATGCCATTTCGGATCTGACCGATCGGCACTGTCTTGAGAAAGGAGAAGTCTAGAATAACCTTCTTAGACGCATGGTAAGCCCCCAAACGGTTTTTCAACTTGCCATGATTCACCGCAACTTTAATCGCCACACTGGCATCAATCAAACCAATAAGCGAGGTTGGAACACGGATGTAGTTAGTGCGACGACGATAGGACGAACAGGCAAAGCCCGCAACGTCGGTCGTTAGTCCGCCGCCTACGACAAGTACAGGTTCCTTACGAACTAGACCAAAGTCAGCAAAAGCATCAATGATTTTCTCGAACGATCGCAAAGTTTTGTCCGGCTCTTTGATCGCCACTGGAAAGACCGTCAAGTTGATCTCATAATGCTTGAAGTAATCCCGCATCTGACCGCCATACAAGCTATGTACGGTCGCATCTACAACCATCAAACAACGCCCAAATTGGCGGTAGCTATCCGCAATCTCAGGATTCTCAATCTTGAAAGCACCATCTACGTAAAGTAAACTGAAGTCAATTTTCTCGTATCCTTCAATGTGAAAAGCACGATCAGTAGATGTAAACGTCGCCTGAATGTCACCCATAAATCTCTATGCTGCTGTGTGGTGTGGTGTAAATATTAGGATTCAGAGCGCTAAAGAATTATAAATCCTCTGAAAAGATTTATTGGCACTGGATTACATGGCTATCTCTCAAAAGACAAAAAGAAACAGCCACAACAAATCTCCGAACCCAGTCATTAAGAATAAATTAAGCTCTATCCTCGAAACTCATAGGCGTAGAACTAAGTCATGCAATAAATGCGAGTCTCTGAATACCTGGAGACAAGCTTAGCGGATTTCTGATGTTTATTCAACAACCTTTCCCCAAACTTTTCTGATCGTGACCAAAAGTTTGGGGGCTTCCACAAATGATCTCTTGACTGAGTCCTTGATAGAGCCTCAGAAGTACGCGTCTTGGTCAGCTAATAATCCGCTTTAGCTTACTTCCGCAAACTGATCCAATTTCTAAACGTACGTCTTTCTGACTACAACTTTAGCGAATTTTCAGTTCTTTTAAAGCATAGCATAATCTCAAATCTTTGTATTAACGAAATAGATGGCTAGAGTTTGTTTTTGAACTATGTCTATTTGAAGCTAGCTCATTAACTGTAATTGGACTACTGGATAAGCATTAGTATAAACTGATACTCAGTAGCATTTTGACTGAAGATTGACCTGTTCTTAGGAAAAGCTCAACAGTAATGGCGATCGCCATTACTGTCACGATCGCGGTATTGACTAGACAATGGGCCTCTGCTCAACTGACACCAATTCCAACTGATTCTCGCTCCCCTCAGTAGTATTCCAGTTCCAGAGCCGGATAATTTAACTCAGTTTGTCGCCAACAAAACAAAGGTTATTGAACTTGGGAAGGCTCTCTTTTGGGATGTGCAAGTGGGGAGTGATAGTGTTCAACCCTACGCGACGTGCCATTTCATGCGGGATCTGATAATCGCTCCAAAAATCAGATCAGCCCAGGGCTGCTCTCTCAATGACCGGGTGGCGCAAATGGATTTCAGATTGGCGGGGGTCCAAACTATCAACTGATAGCAGCAGACTATCCGTTCCATAAATGGCCTAACGTGGACGATCGCAACTCATCCGTGATTGCTGATGCCAATGATGTCACCTCATCCCAAGGGGTCTTTGAGGGGGGCTTCAATGGTCAAAATTCAGATGGAACGGATATCGTGACCTTCAAGAGCGATCCCGATGGGTTCCGCGTCGGTAAAACATGAATTCAATGGGCGCAATCCCTTTGGAAATCGTGATGCAAATACGCGGGTGGTGAAAGCGGTTTCATCGACGCAACTGCAAGTGGTTCGAGTTAGGCTATGATTCGGGCAGCGTTCCGTCCAGAATATTGGAACTCGGCCATGATCGTCAAAGTGGATTCCAACAGCAATCCTGCTTCGTTTGTTGCGCCACCG
>JAYVVL010000399.1:0-8350 GCA_043787035.1 Synechococcales cyanobacterium | reverse complement strand
CGCATTTTTGGTTGAATTTGCCGAAGAGTGGCCGATCGCTGGTGGGAGTGGCGGATTTACAGGCCCGGATGGAAGAGATGCTGGGGTTGGTCAGTTTGAGTAGTGCGACGGCTAGGCGAGAGACTTTGGTGGCTCCGGCCTTGTTTGAAGTGGCCCATTATTGTCAGTGTCAAGTGAGCATCGAGTATCCGTTGCAGGTAAGCGCTTGGCTGAGGGGAAATTTAGATTACTTCTTGAAGCGGGATGCCAATCTCTTAGTGGTAGAAGCGAAAAATGCGGATTTGAGTCGTGGGTTTACGCAGTTGGCAGTGGAGCTGATTGCGATTTCGGAGGTGGAGGACGGGGATATTTTTTATGGCGCGGTGACGACGGGAGATGTGTGGCGATTTGGACGGCTCGATCGATCGAGCCATCAGATTTCACAGGACATTACGCTCTATCGGATCCCGGATGATCTGGAGAATTTGCTGATTTTATTGGGGATTTTGGAAGATATGTAAGGTTTTTGAGATAACGATAGACCGTAGGGGTCGATGCTATTGACCCTAGGTTTTGCGCATTAGATTTCGCGCACTAGGTTTTGCGCATTTTTTCCCAGGCCGATCGCCATTGGGCTAATTGGGAATCGCTCTTCGGAGTGACGTATTCGCTCCTTTTAAAGGCTTCGGGGGAGGGCGATAGGATGGGGTTGGTGCGGAGGTCTTCGGGGCGGTTCTTTTCTGGGGCTTGGCTTAAGTTTGGAGCGATGCCTTGGGTGAGTTGAGAGAGTTGGGGGGCGAGTTCTGGGGTGAGGCAGTAGTTGCACCAGGCGGCGAGGGTGGCTTGATTAGGCGTTTGATTGGACGCAGGTTGGACCCAGAGATCTGCGCTGAGGATTGTGCCGCTTTGGGGGAAGACTGCTGCTAGAGTGGGGTTTCGACGGATCATGCGGAGGGCGTCGGTGGAGCTGGCGAGGGCGACCCAGGTGTGGTCGAGCGTGAGGGGCTGGAGGTAGTGAGTGCTGGAGTAGAGCTTGACCTGGGCGTGAAGTTGGGCGAGTTCGTTGTGGAGGGCGTCGGGAAGACTGAGTTCGTTGTAAGATTTGCCGAGTTTTTTCAGGGTCAAGCCGATGACTTCTAGCGGACTATCGAGGAGTGAGATTTTTCCAGTGAGGTCTGATCGCCAGAGGTCAGCCCAGTCAGTAGGCGGGGTGAGATTCTGGGTTTTGAATTGATCTTTGCGGTAGAGAATGACGGTGCTATTAATACGGTAGGGAATACCCCAGAGTTGACCTGTGGGATCGAGTGCGCCGTTATTGTTGCGTTTGAGTAGGGCTTGGAGGGTGAGGTCGAGGGTGCTGAGCTGAGAGATTTCGCGGGGATCGATCGGTTGAATCAGGTTTTGACGGATGGCGGGAGTGAGCCAGAAGTCGCCGAGGGTGATGAGATTGGCGATGGGAAGTTCGGGCGTTGTGCCGATGAAGGGGAGATTGATCGGGACGAGACCTTGTTTGGGCGTGTAGTTTGGGAACGATCGACGTTTCCAGGCTTGGAGTTGTTGAAATAGGGCGGCGATCTGGCGTTCTTGGGCAAGATCGATGGGACTAGCTTGGGGGTTGGCTTTTTTAAATTGCTGGGTCAGCAGGGCAGGAAACGTACCTTTGAGGGCTGTTATGCGGAAGGCGTTGGTAGGACTAGATTGGCAAGCGGTGAGGAGGGGGAGGGCGAGGGGAAGGGTTTTGAGGAATTGACGTCGTTGCATGGATGGGGTGTGGTGGCGGGTATGGGGGGTTTTTATAGAGGATTTATGGTTTATGGATGGGTTATTGGCGGCGTTCTAGGCCAAATCCGACAAGGGTGATCTCTGTGGGCATTTCTGGGCCTTCTGGGCGGCGGTAGGTGACGATCGTTCGGAGACGGGTGTTGAAATCGACAAATCGCATCTGATCGATCGCGACCGATTGGCTGTACACGGTCATCATTTCTAGGGTTTGGCGCGTGGGCAGGTAGGTGAAGGTTCCGGCGATTGCGCCGCTTTCCGAATATCCGGCATTGCGTAAATAATAGCCGCGAATGAGTTCTTCCTGAAGGGCGACTTGAGCGGCGATCGGGGTGGGCAATGGGACTTCTGTTGTGGTTACGAAGGTTTCGGGTACAAACAGCGCTTGGAGACTCATGCCTTTGGTTGCTCCCGTTTCTGAAACCGTATCAAACTGAATGGCAAAACCAGGGGATTGCTTCACGGCATCGGGCGTGACCCCAGTTGGCATCACCGATCGCAACAACTTTGCCTTGGTCTCCTCATCTAGCGTGGTAGCGGTAAAGTCGGTATGCGATCGTTCGATTTCCCCGTCTTGGTAGTAGTGATAGGTCCGCTCTGTACTCCACGTTCCATCACAAGCTTGAAAAAAGTCTTGAAAATTCATCATAAAAGTTGCTCACCGCTTCATCAATCGTTAAATAATCCTGCTGGTCAACGGGTATTCTATCGATTTGTCAATACCATAGGGTGGTTAGGGTTTGATCGTTATCAATCCAATCAGCATAAATCTATAAATTTACAGAAAGGACAACTGAATGGTAGTTACTCAGGTCGATACGATGAAGACCGAAATCTTACAGCTCGGACAAAAAGTCGATCAGCTTTTCCCTGCCCTTGAAGAACTGACGCGCTTGGTCTCCAACACCTTAGCGGAAGTTGGATCGCCTGCACGCACTGCCTCAACCGGGGAGCGCATCGGAACGCTGAATGGGTATGACTCATCCTACTCACATCATCATGTGTTGGAGGAGCTTATGGATCATAAAGATATCCTAATTGACAGCGAAGGCACCGAACTCTATGCCAAAAAGAGCGATCGGGTTTTGCCTCCTGAACTCCAAATCCAGCGACTCACAGCTCAACTAACCGCTGCCTACAACCGGATTGCGGCACTCGAAGATCAGCTCTTGTCCCGTCGATCGCTTTAGAGTGGGATCTTTTGACAACAGGGGTCTTTAAATACAAAAGGCTTTAAGACAAAGCGTTTCGATTTCGTAAACCATGCGATCGTTGTCCCAGTTTTGGTACAGTGCCCCCGCGATCGCACAGCCCCCGGCTCCCACTCCTTCCTTGACGAAGCCGTGTTCGTAAGCTCGAAGGGCTTCAAGGTGAGAGGCTGAAAAGTTCAGTTGGGTGGCAATCAGTGGCATGTCCCCTATTTTTCCGGCTAGTCCCACAGTGTCTCCCGTTGGATCTTCGGCGACCCAGCGCGTAGTGCCAACTAAAACATTTTCGGGTTTCCAGAAAAGGTCTTGAGCGCGTGCGATCGCTCTGGCTAAGGCATACACCGCGAACATCTGTGTTCCGCCTGCGAGTAACACACCGCACACAGGACTAGCCCCGATTACAAATCCAGCGGCAAACGGCTGCATCGGATCGCCGACTGCCGCCAAAAGTTGTAGTGGAAAATTTGGGTCGCTGCGATCGCGCCCTGCTGCCCAGAATTTGGCGAGTCCTCCCTGAACAATTCGCAGCTTTTGGTCATGATTGCAGGTGGGATGGCTACTGTTGACACTTCCCGCTGCGTCTACGCCCAACCCGAGTAATACTGCCAATGCTGTTGTGGTGCCACCGACCACGCACTCGCCCAGAATGAAGTAACGTTGCGGTCGGGATTGCGATGAGGCCAGTTTCGCGCCAACCCTCATTCCGCAGGCCAACAAATATTCGACCCGTTGAAGGGCCATGGCCTGACCTGTACTGACACATCGGGCGACGGCGTTAGGAAGAACGGTTTGACCAAAAATGTCTGCCGCGATCGATAACGGGGCGGGTAATCCCGTATTGAAAAGATAGGATTGGATATCGAGTGCCTGGATGATTGAGCGGGTGATCATTACGGGTGATGCTCCAGCGATCAGCGGCGGCAACGGATATGTCACCCGATCGCAAACGCCATTAGCCAGAAATTCTGCATCTGCATGGGCGGTCCTCGATCGGTCTTCCGGCGTTTTTCCTGCTGCTGAAATCCCCGGAATCAGCGCTGTCTCCGTAAACCCTAACGCGCACACAAATTTGGGTTTCTTATCCCAATATCGACCGATCCAATCAGCAGCACGATCGAGTTGGGCATACGCCTTAATCATGGGATTAGGCGTCATTAAAGATCGCCTGAATCAGTTTTGGCGGATCGGGTATGCTGTTGCCGAGCCGATCGCACAGGTACCACGCAACAATGTGATATAGCGTTGTGTAAATACAGTCTTTGAAGATTAGAAATCCTATTGTTGCAAGTTGGACGTTGCTGATGGTCGGTTGCCATAGGAGTCCGAGCTTGTCGATTCCCCACTCCAGCAGCCCTGTTACCTGCATGGTGAAGTACAGCCACAGGTCTTCACCAAGCAAAATCGACACCAGCCAAATCTTAAAAAACGTCCCAAAGGTTGCAATAATCGTCCCGATCGGAATCGTCGATCGCCACCGTCCTCGCCGTTGCCACAACGCGCCCATTGTCCAGCCCAACACCCCGTAAGGCATAAAAAACTGCACACTTCGCAGTGGCCCCATCAAAACGCTCACCAGCAGCATGGAAATCAACACCGTCATCCCTGCCGGACGGTTACCCCAACGCAGATAGACGAGCGTAATGGGCAGGGGAAATAGCAGCATGATTGGCCCTATTGGGAAGTAGAAGTTGATCAGCCAAATCAACGCTGCTGCGCTAGCGAGAAAAGCCGTTTCGACAAGGACGATCGGGTTTTTCGGGTCTACGCCCCTGGGGGAATTTTTTGGGTCTTCGGGGGGGGCTGGCACGATGTCATCGATCCAACCGCGATCGTCGTCGAATTCAGGATTCATGGGAACTGCGTCGTTAGGGTAATTTACAAATATGAGTTGGGGACAAATCTGATAGGGAAATGTCTTCGTACCTAATCTTATAGCTACAGATCTTATCGCGTTTTATCGTGGCGATCGTTAGTTTTTTTCGACTTGAGGTACACTTGATTAATAATCGATCGTTGCAAAGGCTGTTTTGCTTGAGATTTTACGATGTCTGATGTATGTCTAGATGTATTCTTTAATCCACCTCAAAACCAATCCTCAAAAGTGACTCAACCTGACCTAACGCTAGAGTTTCAACGATTGGTAGAGAATGTGAGTGATGTTTATTTTGTCCATGACTTAGAGGGCCGCTTTACCTATTTATCGCCGCAGTTTGAACAGATGTTTGGGTATCCGGTCGTGGATTGTTTGGGACAGTCTTTTACGCCGCTAGTCCATCCGGATGATTTGGATGCAATCGACAAGATGCTTCAACAACTAATGCTCGATCGTATTCCTCATGAGAACTTGGAAATGCGAGTTCGTCATGCACTTGGCCATTGGGTCTGGATTTTGATTAGCCATTCGGTGGTGATTGAGGAGGAGGATGTGGTTGCCTTTCAGGGGGTTGCGAAAAACATCAGCGATCGTAAAGCGGCTGAATATGAGTTGCAGTTAAAAACCGAAAAACTAGAGCAAACGCTGGCCGAACTTAAGCGTACGCAAATGCAAATGATCCAAAGTGAAAAGATGTTGTCGTTAGGGCAGCTTGTGGCAGGGGTCGCCCATGAAATTAATAATCCGGTCAATTTTATCTATGGCAATTTAAATTACGCTGAGCAGTACTTTCAGGATCTAGTTCAACTGGTGACGACCTATCAAGCGTGCTATCCTGATGCCGATCTGAGGGTAAAAACGTTGATGGAGGACATTGAATTCGAGTATCTCTTGACGGATTTGCCGAAGATGCTGAGTTCCATGAAGATGGGAGCCGATCGGATTCGCCGTATTGTTCTGTCACTCAGAAATTTCTCACGCTTGGATGAGGCTGAGTTAAAACTGGCGAACATTCATGAGGGGCTAGATAATACGCTACTAATTTTGCAACATCGCTTCAAACCTCAACATTCACGTCCAAAGATTGAAGTAATAAAGAACTACGGGAATTTTGTAGATTTGGAATGCTACGTCGGTCAGCTCAATCAAGTTTTTATGAATGTCTTAGGAAATGGTATTGATGCGATCGAAGAGGCTTGGCGTCTCGATTCCACTCGAAAATTTCAAATTACGATCGTCACTGAAGAAGTAGCGAATGAACTTGTCATTCGGATCTCAGACAATGGAGTAGGGATCCCACCGGAGCAAATTCATCGACTATTTGATCCATTTTACACCACAAAGCCAGTTGGGAAAGGGACGGGGATGGGGTTGTCTATTAGCTATCAAATTGTGGTTGATCAACATCAGGGGACGTTGGAGTGCGTTTCTACGATCGGCAAAGGTAGCACTTTTGTGATAAGGCTACCCGTCATTAGAAGTTAGCTTTCTGAGAATAGATGTTGAACTACGAGGTCCAGTTCTGGGGGAGGCAAGTGGTTTCTAAGTCTTGACGTTTTCTGTTGGACGATCGTCTAAAGACGAGAGGATTAAGACCAAACATCCAGTTGTCGTCGGCTGATGAATGGTATCTGCGGCTGAACATAGTCGATCGCCCGCCCGGTAGCATGAACCCTCTACGGTGAAATCACCTTCCAAGACCAACACTACTTCCCTGGTCGCATGATGATGAGTGGGAAGTACTCCGGCTCGGGGTGCTCGAACAAAATAGGCCATCTGACGATTGGGTTTGTCAATTTTCCAAGGGGCATAGGTTGCTTCTTCAGGCGAGATTAAGGGCGTCCATTTTTTGATCGTAGAGGCTGCGGCAATCAAATCGACCAAGGACCAATCCAGCAGAGCCTTTAGAGGGGTATCCACGGTCAAATCTACGGTCAAATCGACCAGAGGCAACGGTAAGCCAAGATGCTCCATTAGCCGAAGCTTAAGGCTGTCAGGTAGAGGCATCAATGGCGAACTGTAGGCGATCGCTGCCGCTATCCCTTTATCTAAAAATGTGTCGTCTAGTGCGTCATCCAATGCATTGCCTAATGTGTTATCGATCGAAACTGGATTCAATTGTGATTCAGGATTCAATTTCATGATGTCTAATCCGTTCATAGTGTTGTCAGTTCCTTCCTTAATTGATTGTTTTAAGTGAGTTTAATGATCGTTTTAAATAGAATCGATCGACCACGGTTGAAGCGCCAATCGTAATTTTTCTAATCCCAATCGAATCCGAGTTTTCACTGTTCCCAATGCCATTCCCGTTTGCTCTGCAATCTCTCGATGGCTATAGCCTCCGTAGTACACAAGCTCTAAAACCTGACGTTGTTCCAGTGGTAATGTATCTAGTGCAGCAATCACTGTTGATTGACGTTCCTGAATCTCTGCGTTTTCAAAAGGTGTCGGACTTAGGCATGTCGTGGGGACTTCAAAAATCATCACAGCATCTGCAACCTTTTCCTTTCGTTGCCGACTTCGTAATCGATCGATCGTTCGGCTGCGTGCCATCATGATTAGCCACGTATCGACCCGAGCTTTAGATGCATCGTACCGATCAGCCGTGCGCCACACCTGTGTAAAGACATCCATCACAACTTCCTCACACTCCTCTG
This sequence comes from Synechococcales cyanobacterium, assembly GCA_043787035.1. Classification (GTDB taxonomy): domain Bacteria; phylum Cyanobacteriota; class Cyanobacteriia; order Leptolyngbyales; family Leptolyngbyaceae; genus JAAFJU01. Next base: position 854 of record JAYVVL010000399.1, on the reverse strand, counting down.
CGTTCCCTAGGCTTCGATATGCCGAAGAGTAGATGATTTGAGCGTAGCGATCGTAGAGTCTGGACAGAGCTAGTGGGTTTTGCTGGGCAACCTGATACACCCACTGTATCTCGGCATCAAGGTCATTAACCATAGATCTATGTATAGAGCAATCTCCCTTATTCTACTCCTGTGCAGCCTTCACAGCAGATAAGCTCACTAAACTTAGCCGCAACTTTGTATATATCTACCTACGATCGATCGACCTTATTGGACCTCCTGCTATAAAATCTTCGTCCTCACAGATCCAACTGCAATCTTTCTGCGTAACTACACACATGACATGGAAATCTATCCCATTGAGGAATTCAATTTATGAGTTTTGGTATTCAGCAGATAGCTCAATTGCTTGTTAGCGCCTTTCTACTTGTGTTGTGTTTTGCAATATCTCCTGCGATCGCTTCTGACCATCAAGATACAACCTTTCTACAGAGTCAACTGACCTCTGCCGATCTGACGGATCTATTTGTATTTGAAAGTCCTAAAGATTCGTCTAAGGTTGTTTTAGCGATGGATTTTGACCCTCTTATTGCAAAAGGTGAAGTCCGATCGTTCGACCCGTCCGTACTTTATCAATTCAAGATAGACAAGACTGGAGATGGTATCGAAGATCTGGTTATGCAGTTTCGGATCAAAGGGCGAGGACCTCGTCAAACCGTTTCTGTATATGGGCCAGATCGACCTTACAACGTTGGAACCCAGTCGAGAATCATTGCGCTCAATGAGACTGGACCGCTCAATAAATCTTTTAAAGCTCACAAAGATATAAAGGTATTTGTGGGCGATCGTAAAGATCCGTTCTTCTTTGATTTGGA
>JAYVVL010000398.1:0-2955 GCA_043787035.1 Synechococcales cyanobacterium | reverse complement strand
AACTGCCCCGAACGCCCTGCTGATTACGGGAACGGACACCGATGCGGGAAAAACGGTTCTGACCGCCGCGCTTACGGCCTATTGGCAACGGCATTGTCAATCTCGGTCGATCGCTATTTTGAAGCCATTTCAGTCCGGAATCGGCGATCGAGAGTTCTACGTCAAGTTGTTTAATCTTCAGCAAACCCTAGACGAAATCAATCCCGTCTATTTCAAAGCGCCCCTCGCCCTGCCTATTGCCGCTGAATTAGAGGGAAAAACGATTTCTCTAGAAGCCCCTTGGAAGACTTTGCACGCGCTCATGCAACGTCACGATTTTGTCTTAATCGAAGGCCTCGGCGGCCTCGGATCTCCCGTGACCTTTGAAACGACGATCGCGGATCTAGCGGCAGACTGGAAAGTTCCGATCGTCCTAGTGCTTCCTGTAAAGCTCGGCGCAATCGGTCAAGTGGTCGCCAATATTGCCTTGGCCGAGCGATCGGGGCTAATCGTAAAAGGCATTGTGCGTAATTGTGTCACCCCATGCAGCAAGGAGGACGTAGAAAACTGGGCCAACCAGGCGTTAATCGAGCAGTTGACGGGCATCCAAGTGGTGGGGACTTTGCCGTACTTAGAATCCATAGACGATCGTGATCAGCTTGCAAAGGCCGCCTCTAATTTAGACTTAGAGATGCTAATTCCCAGCTTGAAATTAGCCTTAAAATAGAGTTGGCTCATGTCAAAAGCGTGATAAAAAGTGTGACCTAAAGAGCGATTTAAAGCGTTGTCTGAAGCTGGAACGAATCCCCATGAAATTCATCAACCCCAAAACTGATTTTGCCTTTAAAAAGATTTTTGGATGAGATCAAAGTCATGCCATTCTAATCAGCTTTCTCAGTGGCATGCTTTACAAAGGCAACTCCACTATTCAAGACCTTGAAATTCTAAATCCCTATCAAGCGTCCAAAGTCCTCGGTATCAAAGCAACCTATCTCGACATTCGGGCCAAACTCATCAGCGGCGAGATGGTCATTATTGGGATGCAAGTTCTTAACGTCGCCGGATTTGAAAAACGAGTGCTGTACAACGCCGCAAAAGCCTACTCAATGCAGCTTGATAGTGGTCAGAGCTACTCCACACTCAATCCAGTAATTGCCCTGACTATTGTAGATTTTGAATTATTTCCAGGCGTGAAAGAGGTGATTTCAAGATTTATTCTGAAAGAACGCCAAATGTTAATCGATTATCCGATTAATGACTTAGAACTTGTCTTTGTCGAACTCCCAAAATTCAAGCTCACCCTCAATCAGCTCGCGACTCTAACTGATCAGTGGCTCTACTTTTTCCAAAATGCCCCCGGCTTGCGATCGGTTCCATCCACGATGCGGGATGTCCCAGAAATTCAACAAGCTTTTACGATCGCAGAGCAAACTCGATTAACCCGCGATGAGATCGATGAACTCGAACGCCAAAGCTTCTACATCTACAACCAAGAAGGTGCGCTAGTAAAAGCGACAGAAGACGCGGAAAAGCGGGGACTTGAGCAGGGACTTGAACAGGGGAAGCTTGACATTGCACGACGGCTGCTGGCGTTGCTTGATAATGAGGCGATCGCCCAAAGCACCGGGTTATCTATTGAGGAGATTCAAGGCTTGCGCTAGTTTGGGGTGCTAGCTCAAGGTCTCAAGTTCACAGACTTTTGCAATAAATCTCTACACAGACGATCCACCGACCCGAATAGAACGTTAGAATCAATACGCCCTTTTTTGTTGTCCCGCAAATGGCAAAGCGTTCTAGCCAATCTAGCCAACCCGATGCAAGCGCAATGCTGAGTGATAAGCTACCCGACAACACCATCCGCATTAGAGGTGCGCGGCAACACAACCTGAAAAATATTGACCTTGAACTGCCCCGCGACAAGATGATTGTCTTTACGGGAGTATCCGGTTCTGGTAAATCGTCCTTAGCCTTCGACACCATTTTTGCGGAAGGCCAGCGTCGGTACGTCGAGTCTTTGAGCGCTTACGCAAGACAGTTTTTGGGCCAAGTTGACAAGCCTGATGTGGATTCTATTGAGGGGCTAAGTCCTGCGATTTCGATCGACCAAAAATCGACGTCCCATAACCCACGCTCCACGGTCGGGACTGTCACGGAAATTTATGACTATTTGCGTCTGTTATTTGGACGGGCAGGGGAGCCACATTGCCCAGAATGTGACCGAGCTATTGCACCTCAATCGATCGATCAGATGTGCGATCGGATTATGGAATTGCCAGACAAAACGCGGTTCCAGATCCTAGCGCCTGTGGTTCGCGGCAAAAAAGGGACACATAAGAAAACCATCTCCAGCATCGCATCTGAAGGCTTTGCTCGGGTCCGCATTGATGGTGAAGTTCGCGAACTTAGCGACGCCATTGAACTCGATAAGAACAAGTATCACGACATCGAAATTGTGGTCGATCGGTTAGTCCGAAAAGACGACATGCAGGAACGCCTCGTAGATTCGCTCAGGACGTGTCTGAAGCACTCCAGCGGAATCGCCATTATTAATATCATTCATAGTGTAGAGAGCAAGACCGATGGTCCAGACGAAAAATCGGCATTAGGAAGCTCTAGCGAAAATCCTGATGCACATCCCTCCGAACACGCTCCAGCCAAACTATCTGACCTTGTTTTTAGCGAAAACTTTGCTTGCCCAGAACATGGCGCGGTCATGGAGGAGCTATCGCCTCGACTGTTTTCATTCAACTCGCCCTATGGCGCTTGCCCCGATTGTCATGGACTTGGAAGCTTGCGTAAGTTTTCCCCAGACTTGATTATTCCCAATCCCACGCTGCCGGTCTATGCCGCGATCGCCCCTTGGTCTGACAAAGACAATACGTACTACCTATCTCTACTGTGTAGCGTGGCCGAAGCCTACAGTTTTGACATCAAAACGCCCTGGGAAAAGTTGCGTGATGATCAAAAAGACATCGT
>JAYVVL010000397.1:0-2977 GCA_043787035.1 Synechococcales cyanobacterium | reverse complement strand
CCTGGTCCGCTTCTTTGATGACATCACCGTCAAGTTGTCCGCAGACCAGTCCAAACTGAAAATCGCCTGATCCTTGGGCATCGATCGTGATGTAGGCGAGCACGTCCATGTCTAAGTACTCACTGTTCCACTGCTCCATTTCTGTGATTCGCCATTGACCGCTATAGTTCATTGAAGTGCTCCATAAATCTGAGTTCGATTAAAACATTAGTCTGCCATGAGCTTTGCGATTGCGGGACGATCGCTACAGCGTTGAAGCCACGCAGTAACGTTGGGAAATGGGCTGAGATCACTTTCCATGGAACTAATCCAACTAACGATGCCGTGCAGATGGGTATCAACGAGACTGTAATCGCCGAGTAAGAAGGAATGGTTTGCAAGTCCGTCGTTGAGAATTGTGAGATAGCTGGCGAGGTCAGCGATTGCTTTTTCCTGTGCAATCGGGCTGCGCTGCTCAGGCGGAACCCAGTCCAAGGAATTGGGTAGAACTGCGCCGTCACTTTCCGTTGGGAGTGCTGCTGATAAACGTCTACCCGCTTCAGCTAGGTTGACATTACTCCAGACAATCCATTTCATCGCTTCGCCGCGCTTCGGTCCTGGTTTGGGGTAAAGATTGGCATCAACACCGAAAATTTCACCGAGATACATCGTAATGGCGGCGGATTCCCAGATGGCTGTGCCCTCATGGACGATGACGGGAACCCTTCCGTTGGGGTTAACGTGGAGAAACTCGGGCTTTCGGGTATCGCCTGCGGTGATATCGAGCTTCACGCATTTATAGGGTGTTTCAAGCTCTGCGAGAACGGCTTCAGTCAGGGTTGCCGTAGACATCGGTGCGTAATAAAAGATGAGACTCATTATTTCTGCTCCTAAAGATTGGTTTGCTATTAGAGTACTCTGAACGCTTGACTTTCCTGTTTTCCCGTTCATATGACGACATGAATCGGTGTGCGCAGTAAAGATTGCGATTTTAAATTCCTAATTTTCTATTTCATTGCCGATCGACTATGACTCAGACAGGTCATAGTCGATCGGCAATAGAGTGGGTGTTTAGGTGCTCAAGATTTTTGGGATAAATTTGTCTTGTACTACAATTCTAGCTTTTGTAGGACAAGATAAAAAAGGTAGAGAAGTTTATTATTTATATTCCTCAGTCAAATAAACAGTATGATCTCCGTTAGTTCGCTAAATATTTGATGCATCCTCCTCTTTACTAAAACAGACGCAGACCGGAATAGGGTAAAGTTGCCCTTCGGTGATGTGGCGGAGATGATTAACATTTGCCAAATTAGTTAAGGAAATAAAGAGGGTACCGCTTCCGAGGTCCGCACATTGTTGGACATATTTTGCAAAAGAATCATGAGTGTAATGAGACCAATCTGAAATGTGCTGGAGGAGAACAGGTTGAGTTACTTTCTTTCGGCTTGCTCTTAGTTTAGCTTGACGTCCCATGGGTTAAACGCTCCAGAATAAGATGAGTTTTGGATTGGCTAATGCTTTGACCCTGTTGTGTACAGTTGTAGTAAGTCAACGTATTGCGATTATTTTCGGGTGATCTGATGGACCTTATTTAGAACAGCATCGGCCCCAGCAACTTGATAGAGTGCCGGGACGCATGTGTCTAAGTTTTGGCCTTTGAGAATACGATCGAGCCTATCTTTCTCGACCCCAAGCCTTTCCGTTGCCGCCAACAGCAATGCATTGGGATCGCCTGAAATCCTTACGCCCGATCGCTGCGACCAATTTATCCAGCCATGGAGTTCGAGAGCGGCAACGAGGAGAGAAAGGGAGCGATCGCCGTAGGGATTTTCACCGTTAAGAATGCGCTGAACTTGGGCACAGACTAACTGTTCTAGCCTTGGGATGCCCTCCACATGGGAAATCCCAGAGTGTAGGATGACTCGGGCCACTCTCGGTTTCTGAATAGGCTGAATGCCAACATCAGCTAATGAATTGACTGCGATCGGTTCGCACTGCTGGATGGACACATAGGAATTTCCCGACGGTCCGATCGTGGGAGCTAAGACAGTGAGTCGTCCTTTCCCGAGAATTTCACCGCGATGATGGGGCGAAGAATCAAAGCGAAAATTGGTAAACTCAGGTGCAAGTTTACAGCGCACCGCAAATCGCCATCCACCGCTCTGGGTTTTCTCTGTGAATGTATTCTGCAATCTTGGGAATCGTTGAAGCCAACTTTGAACCGATCGGTCGGAACTCTGCTGGGAAGAATAGCGTTTCACATCGATGTCAATCCAGTAAATATTTCCCCATCCACCCATGGTCATAACGCCATTATTAGGATTACCAAACCAGCGATCGATTTCACGTTGTTCTGGTAATTGATATTGGTATTTTCGGTGGGGTAGAAGATGAGGAAACCCGTGTAGATCCAAGTAAGAAGGGTTCTTCCCAGTGAACGCGGGTTTAGGCCGATTCCCGTTCCGGGAGGCAGAGCCAACGCCATCGTAAATGATCTTTCCATTAAGAATGAGTGGAAACTGGGTGGCATCTTGAATGGGTGCGACGGGTAGGACTGGAAGACCTTGAAGTTTAAGCCAAGCGATCGTGTTTGAGAGGGTGAGATTATTTTTCATGATGTTGTGAGCAATAATTTTGCAGTATCAAGGCGATCGCCTCATCGTTCCAGTGCGATGGGTTGAGGAATGGAATCACGAGACTCTAAAAATTTGGTATGTGCAGAAAATCGTGCAGCATCTTGGTGAGTCAAAGTCGATTGAATTTCACCCTGCTCAAGGCGAAGGATTTCACCGCGATCGACAGCTTGAACAGAGAGCCGATCGTCATTGCCTAGGATTTGGTAGATTTTGCCTTGGAAGAGATTTCCATCGGGTGTTGGCATCCCTTTGGATTCAAGAATGTGGAGAGCTTGTCCGATGACCGTCGAAACCTGTTCTCCCCACCTTTGTTGGTCATCCTCTCGGACTTGTTGAGCGCGATCGGAGAGTGGTATGGGGTC
>JAYVVL010000396.1:0-2982 GCA_043787035.1 Synechococcales cyanobacterium | reverse complement strand
GGAGTTCACTTGCCCCACGTCACAAATAGCCCCGCCGCCGCTATTAACATCACAGCAGTCGCCAACCAACCCGTTATTCTTAACCGCCGCGAAATGATAAATTGGCTCATCACAGCCGGATTAGTCGCCATCAGCATAATTACAACCATCACTGGACCGGCCAATACACCATTAATAACGGCTGCCCAGAATAGTGCCTTAATCGGATCGATCGAGGTAAAATTTAAACCCAGGCCAATCAATGTAGCTGCTGCCAGAACGCCATAAAACCGCTTCGCCTGAAGTGCTTGACGTTCCAAACTAGCCGACCAACCAAATACTCCACTCACTGCGTATGCTGCCGAACCTGCCAGCACTGGCACGGCCAATAATCCCGTACCAATAATTCCAGCTGTAAACAGCGCAAAAGCAAAATCCCCTGCCACCGGACGCAAAGCTTCCGCTGCCTGAGTTGCGCTTTGAATATCCGTTTTGCCATGAGCGTGAAGCGTTACCGCTGATGTCAGGATAATGAAAAAAGCGATTAGATTGGAGATTCCCATCCCGATGTAAGTATCAGCTTTAATCCGGACGATCTGCGTTGGTGCCTGATAAGGAGATTCTGGCTATCGACCTAAAGCGGGAAGCCACAGCAAGTAAATTGATGTATCTATAAGCACTCATTGAGAAGAGAAGAAAAGCCCTGCAAAAGAATTACAGGGACAGGGTATCGTACCCCTACTAATGAAAACAGGGCACGATGAGACTTAATATACGAGAACGTCGTCTAAAAGTAGCGGCTGAAATTAGAAAGAATGCAACGGTCGGAATTGAACCTCTCTCAAAACTGTTAGAGATTAGCAAAAGCAGTGTTCATCGCCATAGAAAAGCTCTTTTGCACACTGCTCAGCATCCAGAATCGTGTTTCTGGGAAACATCAGCGGGTGCAACTTGGTTAAAGCGATTGGTTTTGGCGGTGATTTACCACCTTGGGATTAAACAGGGGGTCGGTAGTGAAAGTTTATCGGCCTTCTTTGAGTCGATTCATTTAAATGAGCAGGTTGGTATTTCAGCCAGTCCGTTACGACGATTGGAACAAGAGATGAGGCAGCAAATCATCAACTATGAAACGGCCCAATCCAAAGACTGTAAACCCAAACCAGGCCAAGGAATCTGTGTCGGTGGGGATGAGACTTTTTTCGGCGGTTCACCGATATTGGTGATGATTGAACTTGCCAGCAACTATATCTTGACCGAAGTTGAAAGTCCAGATCGGACCTACGCTACTTGGTCCGAGCAAATTTCTCAGTGGTGGACTAGGGGTGAATGGACCTGCCGCTTTATGGTAAGTGATGGGGCGCGGGCCTTAATAAAACTGGCCCTATCGGGTCTAAAGACGGTGAGTATTCCTGACCTATTTCACGCCCTACGGTCTCTCGCCCAACCTTTAGGCCGGACGCTTGGACGACAACTCGCCCAACTTCAACGACAGCAACAGAAACTCCATGAACAATTGACGAAGACCCTTTCAGGCTCCGGGCGTGAAGTCTTAGAAAAGACCTTGGCCCAGACCCTGGATCACCTCCAAACCGTCGCTCAGGACCAAGAAATTTACCATAAAGCTCTCCATCAAGTGACTCAAAGCGTCCATCCGTTCAACCTCAACACGAATGAAAGTCAGTTAGTCAATGATGTCCCAATCGCCCTCATCGCCCCCTTAGAGACCCTCTCAACACTTGCTAATACCTATGACATTGAATCCGGGAGAAAAGCCATAGACGGTTTCAAAGCGCTGATTCCCGGATTCACCCAAGGCATTCAGGCTTGGTGGCAATGGACTCATGAGGCCCTAGAACTCGAAACCAACGATATCAGAACCCAGAACTGGGTCATCACCACACTATTGCCCTGGATTTACTGGAAACAACAGAGTGCTAAAACTCGGGCGCCAGACCTCAAACAAGGCTACGAAACTGCCGCAGAACGAGCCTATCAGACCTTGATAGACCATCCGGACACTCAAGACTTATATCAGCCGTTCTGGGTGGAGTGGTCTCAAGAAATGGCCCACAAATATCAGCGCACCTCTTCAGCGGTCGAAGGTCGCAATGGCTATTTATCTAGGCTGCATCATGCCGGACGAGGATTCTCACCTCAAACTTTAAAAGTAGCCACTATTATTCATAACTTTGACCTGAAACGAGCGGACGGGACGACCGCCGCTCAACGACTCTTTGGCCATGAATTCCCTAACTTATTCGACTCGGTTGTTGCTTCTATGGGTGATCTCCCCATGCCCCGAAAGTCCTCTAAAGCACAGCTATCTCAATCCATACCTACACTGCTTTTCCCGCCTTAAGTTGGTACCCGAGATTCTGCTAGGGCTTGTTCTGTCGGCGCACGATCGATTTCTTCGACTTCTTGAGAAGCCTGCCAGAAAAACAAATAAGGACTAATTGTAGTTCCCAGTACCGCAATTAAGCCTGCGAAATAATCAGCCTTGAATTCGATTGTAGGAATGAATGTCCCTTGGAGTGCTTCACCCCAGGGGACACGAACGACAAATACTGTCGCCACATAAGTAAACAACACTAATGTTAACCATCTAAGAAAATTTACATATTTTTTGTAGGGGACAAAAATCTGAAGTAATAAGGAAATTACCGCAAATATGATTGAATATAACAATGCAGATCCGCCAATGAGCAACTGTACTGCCGCGCCCATCGCACCAAGATCAGCGCCGAGGTTAATAACATTAGCAATGACTAATAATCCCGCAACAATATAAGTCAGCCACCGAGGATAATATTTCCGCATATTTCCAGCAATGCCACGTCCGGTGACTCGACCGATCCGCGCGCTGATTTCTTGAATCCCGCTCATCAGCGGATACGAAAATAGCATCGTCCACAGCATTGCATACCCAAACTGGGCACCGACTTGAGAATAAGTCCCAATGCCACTAGGATCGTCATCTGAGGCTCCAGTAATCAACCCTGG
>JAYVVL010000395.1:0-3006 GCA_043787035.1 Synechococcales cyanobacterium | reverse complement strand
CGACATCACAGGCACCAAGGTTCAGAACTGGGCGAAGTTTGTCCGGACGATTCGCCCACTGCGATCGCCCTTGTCCGATTTCAAGGGTCTGACTGTGGTGCTGCGATCGGATCAAGTCAGCGGTGAGCGCCCCCCACTTCCTCTCATAATTCCCCGGATCTTGCCCAAGCTCTCCATGGTCAAAGAAACCGATCGGTTTTTGGTGACGTCGCAATCTCAGGGCTATCAGCTTTGTCCGACGGTCGGGGATGCTCCGGTTTGCGATCGGTCCCGCGTGCGATCGTTCCAACAGTTTTCGGCCAAGAAAGGCGGCGAGTTTTATGCAGAAAATAAGCTCTCCGCGCGCGATATCTATCGCAAAATTGAACTCGCCCAAGGCACACCGGGTCTTTACCTTGAAAACTGCGGCCCTCGCTCTTGCACGTCATCCGTTCAATGGAAGCGCAACGGGATCCTGTATGAAGTCCAAGCCCAATACCGCGAGCAGCCTATCTTGGTCGCGATTGCCAATAGCGCGATCGCCCCTCCTCAGACTAAGTAGTCGTTCTCCCGGCCCAGATGCGTTAAAATATTGTGTCTGTTCAGCGATATTGGGTTCTAGAGGCTATGGCGTCATCATCGCGGTTTAAAAGGCTTCTGAGTTATCTTAAGCCCCATCAAAAGGCGGCTTGGGGCGGGGTTGCAACACTGTTTGTGGTGAATGGATTGTCTATCGCAATTCCGTTAGAAATTCGGAGTGCATTGGGCGAACTTCAAACGACCTTTACCCTCGATCGGGTGCTTTACCATGCAGGATTGATGGCCATGCTGGCGACAGTGATGTGGGCCATTCGATTGATGTCGCGGGTCCTGCTCTTTGGGGTAGGACGGCAGGTGGAGTTTGACCTGAAGCAGCAGTTATTTGAGCATTTATTAAAGCTAGAGCCTGCGTATTTTTCAAGCAATACCATCGGTGATTTGATTAGTCGATCGACGAGTGATGTCGATAATATTCGGCGGCTCTTAGGGTTTGCTATCTTGAGCACGGTCAATACGTTTTTTGCGTACTTGTTCACGCTGCCTGCGATGTTGTATTTGAACGTGAAGTTGAGTTTGTTATCGCTGTGCGTCTATCCCGTCATGCTCGTGGTCGTCAATCTATTCAGTAACCAATTGCGATCGCAGCAAATTGAAATGCAAGAGGCGTTGTCCAACCTGAGTGAGCTAATTCAAGAAGATATTAGCGGCATTGCGCTCGTGAAAATCTATGCACAGGAAGAGACGGAGCGGACGGCGTTTGCGGCGGTGAATGAGACGTTGTTTGATGCAAATCTTCGGATGGCCCAGACTCGAACGTTATTGTTCCCGTTGCTGGGCGGTTTAGCCTATGGCAGTAGTTTGATTATTCTAGCGTTCGGAGGTCCGGCTATTCAAGCGGGTGAATTAGGGATTCAAGATTTGATTCCGCTCTTCATTTTTGTGAATCAACTTGCGTTTCCGACTGCATTGCTTGGATTTACGATTACGGCTTACCAGCGCGGTGAAGTCAGTATCGATCGCATTGAAGCCATTTTGTCGGTGCAATCGAAGATTCAAGATGCGCCGGATGCATTAGCAATTTCGTCCCAGCAAATTCGCGGAGAACTCTACTCAGCGGGTCTGACGTATTATCACGAAGGGAGTAAAGTTCCTGCGTTGGACCACGTTAACTTTACGATCGCTCCGGGCGAAACGGTGGCGATCGTGGGTGCGGTGGGGTCAGGAAAGTCCACGCTAGCCAACACGATTCCGCGATTGCTAGACATCAGGCCGGGGCAGTTGTTTTTAGACGGAACGGATGTCACTCGAATCCGACTTCAGGATTTGCGCGGGGCAATAGCCTATGTGCCACAGGAAAGCTTTCTCTTCAGCACAACGATTCGGGAAAATATCGCCTATGGAATGCCGGATGCGAACCAAGCTGAAATTGAAATTGCGGCAAAAGAAGCGCAGATTCATCCTGAGATTTTGAATTTTCCGCAGCAGTACGATACGCTGGTGGGAGAACGCGGGATTACGTTATCAGGCGGGCAGCGGCAGCGAACGGCGTTGGCCCGAGCACTGCTGGTGCAAAGTCAAATTTTGATTTTGGATGATGCGTTATCGAGTGTGGATAATCAAACGGCGACGCAAATTCTAAACAATCTTTCAACCGGAACCGATCGCAAAACGGTAATTTTCATATCGCACCAGTTGTCGGCGGCGGCGATGGCCGATCGAATTTTTGTGATGGATAAAGGAACGATTGTTCAGGCGGGTTCGCACGATCGGTTGCTGAAGGAAAATGGGATTTATCGGGAACTGTGGGGGAAAGAGAAATTGGTGGCGATGGTAGAGGCTTAGGAAGTGCAAGAATTATATTCAAAGCCGATCGGTAACTCAATCCAAAACTCTGTTCCTTGCTTGGAGTTCGATCGACACTCAAGCTTTCCCTGGTGTGTTTCTACCACAATTTGATAACTAATCGATAATCCTAATCCAGTTCCTTTATCTACTTCTTTTGTTGACGGTAGGCCCGCATGATGTCCGCCATATCGACAAAAGTAATCAGTTCGATCGGAGAGTTGCCATAATAGCCTAGTTCTTGCGCGAGATAAAACGGCGCGTAACCGGGCTATTCGAGTAGGTCAATTCGTAACGGAACAGCAGGTGCTTTTGAAGTACAAGGGGCACAAAATAAGCACGATCGAGACTCCCACCTTAGAAAGCTATTTCAGAGGACTTCAGATTATTTCAAGCATTCCCAAAATGTTTAATTAGCGAACGATTTTTTATCCGGCTTCAGCCATTTATATTTAAATCTAAGTAACGACTTATGGAAATTCCAGTAACGATTTGGCGACAATTTGATTGCCCTCATTGAGCATAAAATCGAGAAAAGTTTGCGCTGCATGGGAGAGCTGTTTGCCCTTGGGATAGACCACATACCACCGTCGCTGAATCGGGAATCCTTCCACATTAAGGCAGGTTAATGGACTACCGGAAACT
>JAYVVL010000394.1:0-8498 GCA_043787035.1 Synechococcales cyanobacterium | reverse complement strand
CACTGCTGCAATCGATTCCTACTACTTCTTCCACTTCGCCCTTGACCCGATCGGGATCTGCGCCGGGAAGATCAATCTTGTTCAGTATTGGAATAATTTCTAGATTATTATCCATGGCCAAATACACGTTGGCGAGGGTCTGGGCTTCGACGCCCTGAGAGGCATCTACTACTAATAGCGCACCTTCACAAGCCGCGAGAGACCTAGACACCTCGTAGGAGAAATCCACATGTCCGGGGGTGTCTATTAGATTCAACACATACTTCTGACCATCTTTAGCGGTGTAGTCCATCCTAGCCGCTTGGAGCTTAATGGTAATCCCCCGCTCCCGCTCCAAATCCATATTGTCCAGCACTTGGGCTTTCATATCCCGGTCTTCGATGGTGCCTGTGGCTTGGAGCAATCGGTCTGCCAACGTGGACTTGCCGTGGTCAATGTGGGCGATGATCGAGAAGTTACGGATTCGGCTGACGGGTACGTCGGTCATGGGAGGTGCAGGACTCTACTCTAAAGAGGATATTTGAAGATGTTTTAAGGATTGTAACTCATGTCTAAGGTGTGATCGAGGGTCTGTGGATCGATCGTTTAGCATAAGGGTTATCGGGTCCTAGGGATTAAGCCGATCGCTGTACAAGCGACCCAGCAGCTCTTCTAGATCCTGATCAGCGGAAGCATCTATTAGAAGATAAAAAATCTCTAGCAGCTTCAAGGCGCTATCTCCCATCATGGGACTCAATCCCCACACGTCTTCCGCCCAATCCTGGGGTGCAGTTTCTTCAAAGATCATTCGTTCTAGCAGTTGCTTTACTTCAGATTTATCCAGAGCCATCGCGATCGCACCCTACCTTTTTCGCCCATGAGTTTACAACAGATCTCGAAATAACCCTATTACTAGAGGCTACAGCACATCACCGCGCAACTTCAGCCCGAGCGCCGTCAGCTTCGGCATCACCACTTTAAAGGCGCGACCTCGATGACTGACGTGATGTTTGACATCATCGGTCATTTCGGCAAAAGTCATGGATTGTTCAGGCACGTAGAATACGGGATCGTACCCAAAGCCTTCCGTTCCCTGGGGCGCAAGCAAAATCTCGCCGGGACATATTCCCTCTTCTAAGATCACGATTTTACCGTCAGGATTTGCCACGGCGATCGCACAAACAAACTGCGCAGCCCGGTTGGAGGTTTCTCCAAGTTCCCGCAGCAATCGGTCAATGCGATCGGCGTCGTCGGTCCCATATCGGGCGGAGAAAATGCCCGGTGCGCCGTCTAGGGCGTCTACCGATAGGCCGGAGTCGTCTGCGATTGCCCATTGACCCGTGGCGATCGCCGTTTCGGATGCTTTTAATGCGGCGTTTTCTAGGAAGGTGGTTCCTGTTTCATCGACGTCGAAGTCGGCGGGTTTTAATTCTAAGTCCCAATTTGAAGCTTTATCTGTAAAATAAGCTTGGATTTCTCGTAATTTCCCCGGATTTCCGGTCCCTACCACCAAAACTGTCATCACCTTTCTCCGCTGGACATATTGTTCTAAATTATACCGTTACGTTCGTTTACATTTGCTTTTGCGATGGATGGGATGGATGCGTTGCTTCGCTTAACGCATCCTACGTCGGATCAATTTTTGGATTAATTTAATTTATGGACTAATTCAATTTATGGTCGGACTGATGTGTTGTGGGATGGGTTTGTGGTGGGATTGATTCTTAACTCTCCTAATGCTTCCCAACCAATGACGTCATGCCACATGGCCTCATAACCCGCACTGTTGGGGTGCAAGCCGTCGCGGGTAAATAACGGCGATCGCCAGGTTGCGCCCCGCTGTTCCCAGAGGGCAAAAAGATCGAGATATGGGATGCCGCGCGACTCACAGGCCGCCTGGGTTGCCTGGGAATAACGATATTGATCGGCATGGGTGTAATACAAACAATCTAGGAAGGGCATCTTGGATTCGTCGATCGGGACCATCCCTACAAACCACACGGGGCACAGACCCTTTGCTCGATCGAGAAGTTGCTCCATTTCTTCAACAAATCGCTCAAATTCCAACATATTCCGCCCTGAAAGCTTCCCCACTCGGGCACAGTCATTCGTACCGACCGACAAAATTAATCGATCGGGCTGACGGTTTCGCAATTCGCCGCGTACCCCAAATTCTTTTTCGAGACGGGCATTCACTTGCCTTACGCCGTCGCCGCGCACGCCCAAGTTGTACAGTACATGCTGCGATCGCTCTGGAGTCATCCAGCTTCGTCGAATTCGTTCAACCCAGCCGCCACCGACTTCATCGCCAAAGCCATACACCAGACTATCGCCTACTGCAATCCACCGCGTTGTGGGCTGCTTTGGCTGGAAGATTCGTGCCATCGGACGAGTCACCGATCGGGGAATGGCCGTTGATGGGTCTAAGGTTTGCGGCGTGAAATCCTGCATGGCGATTAAATCAAGATTAAAAACATTTAGATTGTAGAGGCTCATTGTCAGGGATTATCACAATCGGGGTGCGCGATGGCAACCCTTGCGCAATAATGGAAAGGTCCTAGCGCTAGAATTAAAATAAGGCCTCACGCAGCTCAATTTTAGAGTCCGCCAAGAATGACCCTTCAAAAAGCAAAAACTACCTCCAAATCAGGTTCTATGAATCGTCGTACGACTATTGACACCGAGCAACTTATGCGCCGCGCTGATGATCTCATCAATGCTGCTTCAAACCGCTATCGCATCACCGTCCAAGTGGCCAACCGGGCCAAGCGTCGTCGGTTTGAAGAATTCGACGGCATTGATGATCCAATGGTCAAGCCTGTTATGCGCGCCATTATCGAAATGTCTGATGAAATGACCCAGCCCGAAATCATCGGCGAATAACTCCGATCGTTCCCCCAGCCTCCCATTCTTGGGGAACTTTTCGACCGATGTAGAACGCAGAACCCCAATCTCCATGAACTTTCGCTCCACTTCGCCTCGGACTATTGGCCTTTGGGTCGCAACGGCGATCGCAACAATTCTTCTGTCGATCGCACCCTCAACACTCCCCGCCAACGCCAACATCGTTCGCACTGCCGAAATTGCCCAAAAAATTTATACTGAGCTGCCCGAAATTCCCCTCGAAAATCAATACTTTAATCAAAAGCTTAAGAAGATTGATCCCAATAACACCCTGATTAACCGAATCCTGCATTACCACGCCTTTACCAAAGGTCGCTCAGCGGACATGCGGCTGGATTGGAAACTGACCCTAGCAGATTACCTCGGAGCCAACGACATCATGGATCCTGCGACCTATCCCAGCCATGATGTGTTAAACAAAAATCCGCTGGACAACGATCGTGCTGCGGTGAATACGTTGACGCGATCGATGCGAGATCAGTTGATCGATCGGTTGATTCAGTTTACGCAGAAGTCCTAGGGCTAATGATACTGATGACATCTAAGGTGATTACCTACAGCTCGGCGTACACGCTGGTGCCTACCTACGAATGTTTTAATCGCTGTACTTACTGTAACTTTCGTCATGACATCGGGACATCGGGGTGGATAAGCTTGGAGTTGGCTACGCTTACGCTGCGATCGTTGCCGACTACGATTTGCGAGATTCTCATTCTTAGCGGTGAGGTGCATCCCCAGAGCCGTGATCGCATGGCTTGGTTTGAGCATCTGTATGCCCTGTGTGAGCGGGCGATCGAGCTAGGTTTTTTGCCCCATACCAACGTGGGACCGCTTTCTCGGCTTGAAATGGCACGGCTCAAAACCGTCAATGTCTCCATGGGGCTGATGCTAGAGCAGTCTACGCCGCATCTTTTAGACACCGTTCACAAACATGCGCCCAGTAAAAATCCGGCCCTGAGATTACATCAGCTTCGTCAAGCAGGTGAGCTGAAGATTCCGTTTACAACAGGGATTTTGGTGGGATTGGGGGAAACAGCGGACGATCGGGTCGAGAGCTTAAAGGCGATCGCACAAGTCCAAAGGGAATTTGGGCATTTGCAGGAATGTATCCTTCAGCCCTACAGTCCGGGAACTCAAGAAACATGGATGGGGAACGGGTTTGACCTAACTGAATTGCCAACATTGGTCGCGATCGCACGGGACATTCTACCCAGCAATATGGCGATTCAAATTCCGCCTAATTTGGTAACGCAGCCCTCGGTGCTATTGGCCTGTCTAGAGGCAGGGGCGAGTGATTTGGGCGGAATTAGTCCCATTGATGAGGTGAACCCTGACTATCCGCATCCTAATGTGAGGTCGCTTTCTCAGGTCTTAAAACCCGCAGGATGGTCGCTTGAGGCTCGGCTTCCGGTGTATTCGCAGTACATTGAGTGGCTGACACCTAGACTGAAAGAAGCGATCGCGCTTAGAGAGCAGACGTTCTGACAGAGGCTTAAAACTTAGGTGCTTAAAACGATTAGATGCCTAAAAGATTTGCGCCTCTAATGGTTCTCATTGGGCTAGACGGTGGAATGTTAAACATCAGGGACCCTTCCCTTGGCGTACCATGTGATCCCGGAGTCTCTACCCAATGTCTATTCTGCTGCTACCAACGTCACCTTCACCCCTCCAACTGCTCTACGACGCGATCGGGGCAGATTTTTTGCAGATGTTGTCGGATGGCATCGCGATCATTGACCTTGAGACGCAACGACCCATTTTTGTGAATCGGGCGCTGGCAGAAATGCACGGCTATTCACTGGAAAACTTTATTCGGGAGCCGCTTAGTGCGATCATTCACCCCGATCATTACAGCAAGCTCACGGAGATTTTGAACACCCTTCAACCTCATCAGTGCATTGAATGGGATGCGGTGAGTCTTCGACAGGATGCGTTATCCATGCCGATCGAAGCCACGGTCTCACACTACCCAATGAACGATACGCCCTACGCCGTTTTTCAGGTGCGGAATAGTCGTCGATCGTCCCTTGCTTATCAACAGCTCGCCGATCGGGCAAATGCAAAACAGGCCGCCCAGCTACAGCAAACCCTCGACGCACTCCAAAAAACCCAATCTCAGCTCATCCAAAGTGAAAAAATGTCGAGCCTCGGCCAACTAGTGGCCGGAATCGCTCACGAAATCAACAATCCGATTAATTTTATTTACGGCAACATTCACTACGCTCAAGATTACGTTCGGGATCTAATGAATTTGCTGCGAGTGTATCAGGCCCAATATCCATCGCCCCCGACGATCGTAAAGGAAGAAATTGAATCGATCGATTTGGATTTCCTTTTAGCGGATCTCCCTAGACTCTTTCAATCCATGCAGATGGGTGCTGAACGCATTAAACAAATCGTTCTATCCTTGCGCACCTTTTCCCATATGGATGAAGCAGAGTACAAAATAGTAAATATCCATGAAGGGCTTGATAGTGCGCTGTTGTTGTTGGATTATCGGCTTAAGGGGACAGGTGGCAGCGGCGGCAGTTGTGGCGGCATTAGTTGTGGCGGCATTAGTTGTGGCGTTGGGAATAGCGGGGAGTCATGCCAATCGATTACCCTGCATCGTCATTACGGAACGCTCCCTAAAATAAGCTGCTATCCCGGTAAACTCAACCAGGTGTTTATGAATATTTTGACCAATGCGATCGATGCTATTGAGGCGTTGGCTAAAGCGTCGGATGAGGCATTATTAAGCAATGGTCAAAATCAACATCCCAGCATTACCATTACCACGCAATATTTGGAAGAAATCGATCGCATTGAGATCATTATTCAAGACACTGGAATTGGCATGGAGGACTATATTCAAAAGCAGATTTTCGATCCATTTTTTACTACAAAAGCGGTTGGGAATGGGAAGGGAATGGGACTTTCGACGAGCTATGAAATTATTACCGAGCGGCATCAAGGAGATTTGATCAGTCGGTCGTCCGTGGGAGGAGGCAGTGAGTTTCAGATTATCTTACCGATTCGGAGTGTGGAGAGTTGACGATCGATCGGAGATTAAAATTTGACAGGAAGTAAAATACGAATGGCTTGGGGGAGGACTTTGAAATGGGCGGGCGTAGCGGTAGTGATTTCGCCATCGGTGTTGATAGGCCGGGGACGACTAGTGGTGATTGTGAAGGCCCGTCCCTGCTGAGAATGGACGAATGGAAGAATGTGATGACGGCCTCGGTAAAGATTGGGAAGCAGTCTTAGCAAATGCCACCAGCGGTTGATTTCTAAGCTGTAGAGATCCAGTCGATCGTCATGAATAGTTGCATCTTGAGCCACGGCTAGTCCGCCGCCATAATACAGTCCATTGCCCACCGCAACATGAATGGTTTTGACTGTAGTGATGCCATCCTCCGTGTAGATTTCGGCAGTGAAGGGACGACTTTTCCAGAGTGCTTGAATCGCCGCAAAACCATAGGCAAAAATGCCCCAGCGGCGTTTGGATTGTTGGGTAAGACGCTGGGTAATTTCGACGCTGAGTCCAAAGCTGGCAACGTTAAAAAAGTAGCAATCGTTGACTTGTCCGATATCAATCCGATCGACGTTCCGTCCAGCAATAACGGCGCAGGCGGTCGGAATGTGAGTGGGAATATTCAGCGTGCGGGCGAGGTCGTTGGCCGTACCTAGGGGAAGAATTCCGAGGGGAAGCTGGGTGTCAATTAGTCCAGCGATCGCGGCATTCAAGGTGCCATCGCCGCCGCCGATGATCACGAGATCGACTCGATCGTGGTGCTGTCGGATCAGCTCAGACAGTTGGTCCGGATGTGCCGTCGTCTCTTCAACGAGTTCAAACCCGAGACGAGTGAGTTGCTCAATGGCGATCGTAATATTTTGCTGTCCGCGCCGCGCCTGACGATTAACGAGTAGAAGTGCTCGATGCTTGATGCCCATGCTCATGCTCATGCCCCCAGAAGATACCTCTTGATTATGCCAGGTGATTATGCCGGATAATTTTTGGTTAAAGACACGGTTCGATCTTCAGAATGGGGCATTGTTAAAGGTACTGCTGTCCTTCAGTCGCCCATTAATCATGTTTTTTCTTTCGCCGCGATGTCTATTGTGCAATCGGTCCTGCGATCGCTTAGGGTCAGCGCTTTGTCATCTTTGTGCAACCTGTGAGCGCCAAATTTGTTCTGCAAAACGAGCGCAACCTCTAGAGAAAGTGACCTCCGACCAGCTCGTGCCCATTTTTGCGTGGGCGGATTATGAGGGCAATCTTCGCCAATCTATTGCCCAGTTGAAGTACCATCGACGGCGAACCATTGGGACTTGGCTTGGACAACAGATGGCAGACGCTTGGATCGGACAGGATTTACATCGGACCTTGTCTCATCTGGTCGTGGTCCCCATTCCAATGTTTGCTGCAAAGGAAAAAGTGCGTGGGTACAATCAGGCGGCGGTGATTGCGCAACAATTTGCACAGACGATCGGCTACCGTTACGAGCCTAGAATCTTGCGCCGCGATCGTGAAACTGAAGCGCAGTATGCTGTTGATAGTCGATCGCGCACAGCTAACCTAGAATCGGCATTTACCTTAGGACCGTTGCCTAAGCTTCGCTCAAGCGATCGGATCTTAATTGTGGATGACATCTACACCACAGGAGCCACAGTTCGATCGGCCCTAACAACCCTTCGTCCCGCCCTCAAAATCTGGGGTGTTGCCGTAGCTGCACGTCCTGTCTTTGAAACCCGGTCTTATAGGGGTGCCGCTAAACTCTAGCGAAGCTGTGGCGTTGAGGTAGGAGCCTTCAGCGCTTCCAGAACCGGCGCAGGATCCAGCCCTGTAATCTGCTGAAAATCGGACGGCATCAGGTGACTAGAAACACCATTTTCAGCCCATCCCTGTAAAATTTTATTGGCGTGGTCCAAGAATGCAATGCCTCTCGGTAGGGGCACTGAAGTCCATACATCGACGATCGATTCGGCAAATGCAAGTTCGACGATCGGCATCAAATAGCGATCCATCAAATTCGAGAGATACGCATCAAACGTTTCTCCATCATCCCCTGAAAGCTGATAGCTTTCTACTATGTAGGTGATGCGTTGCCAACTTACCCGCTCCTCAAGCGTCATCTCCAAATCCCCAGTCAATGAATGACGTATCCAAGTTCCTTTGCTCTAAACCCAGCTTATCTTAGCTTCTACTAAACAAACCAGAAATTCACTTTAACAATTTTCTGCTAGGCAAGAGTGATGAGTGAATTTTCTACGATGACCACACTTAATCCAAATTCTGGCTTAATTACCGTAATTATCCCAGTCTTTAATGGGTCGATTTTCTTAAAGGAGACGGTGCGATCGGTTCTGTCACAAGACTACAGGCACTTTGAACTATTGATAATCAATGATGGTTCCACCGATGGCAGCGGCAAGATTATGGACGATTTGGCCCAAATGGACGATCGAGTTCGGGTGATTCACCAGAAAAATTTAGGGGTTGCGGCGGCTCGAAATCGAGGTATTGCTGTTGCGCGCGGCGAGTATTGCGCATTCCTTGATGCGGACGATCGATGGGAAACGGAGACCCTGAGGCTATGGCATCAGGCGCTGAGTCATGGACCAGAGACGGTGGG
>JAYVVL010000393.1:0-21749 GCA_043787035.1 Synechococcales cyanobacterium | reverse complement strand
TGAGTATCTTGAAACATTTAGGATCGATCGTCACCCAAAATTAATCTCAGATCTCATGGAATAATCCAGGCTTATGCCCCTCTCCTAATGAAGAGGGATCGAGCATTAAGACTCTACTTCTGATACTGACCAAACTGAAATTCGTACACTTCATCTTCTTTTTCAGTTTCAATTTTTGAATCGGCCCGTGCATAGGAAACGCACAACAATGCGTAACCTTTTTCCTGGACTTCTGGGCTGATTCCGATGTTATCCACTTGCTCTAACTTGCCCGATCGCACGTAAGCCGCACAAGTGGTACAAACCCCCGATCCACAGGACGTTGGCAAATCCAATCCTGCCTCTAGCGCTGCATCTAGGACAGTTCTGTCATCTGGAATGTCCAAATGATGCGTTTTGCCTTGGTGTAAAATCTCAATTTTATAAGTCGTTGCCATCTCTAATGTGCCTCGCCATTATTGGGTTTCTAAACTCAAAAAGACACGCGAATAGCGTGTCTTTCTAAGCCAGTCCGATCGTCAATCTGAATCGTCTCAGACTTATTCTAGTGCGCTTGCTCCAGCAACGACTTCCAGAAGCTCCTGGGTAATCGCCGCTTGACGAGCTTTGTTGTAGGACAGGGTTAACGTGCTAATCAGTTGCTTCGCATTTTCGCTCGCATTGTTCATCGCCGTCATCCGAGCAGCTAGTTCACTCGCGGCTGATTCTTGCAGCGATCGCAGAAGCTGATTGTTCAGATACAAAGGCAAGATGGCATCCAAAATTTGGGCTGGGTCTTGCTCGAAGATCATGTCCTGCGGAAAGTCTTGAACCGGGGTCGAAACCTTAGTCCGATCGACCGCAAAATCACCCGCGCGCACCGTCAAACGAAACACTTCATCATCGGGAACTTCAAGCCCTTGCGGGTCTAGAGGCAGGATGGTCTGAATCGCAGGACGAGAGGCAATTAGCGACACAAATTTCGTGAAGATCATCTCAACGCGATCGACATCTTCGGACAAGAACGACGACAGAATCTGATTCCCGATGTTTGCCGCTTCCGCCGCAGTTGGAATTTGTTCTAACCCAGTGTAACTTGCGGTGATGTTGTACTCACGACGCTTGAAATACTGGGTTGCCTTACGACCAATGATTACAAGTTGAACCGGAATGCCTTGGCCTTGAAGCTCTTTGACCCGGATTTCAGCTTTCTTAATGATGTTCGCATTGTAGCCACCGCAGAGACCGCGATCGCCCGACATGATCAACAGTGCAACACTCTTTACATCACGCTTCCGCAGTAGAGGCAAGTCTGCATTTTCAAACTTGATGCGTGACTGCAATCCGTAAATCACCTGAGCCAATCGATCGGCAAAGGGACGCGTATTGATCACTTGTTCTTGGGCACGACGCACTTTCGCCGCTGCCACAAGACGCATTGCTTCTGTGATTTTCTTAGTATTTTTGACCGACTGAATTCGATCGCGAATGGCTTTTAGGTTAGGCATAGCTGTGTTGTGATTTTGGATTGGGGAGAATTGAATTTTGGACTTGGAAAGGTCGGATTTGAAACCGAACAGTCCAAAATCCAAAACCTAAAATCTAAAATCAACCGAAGTTAAGCGGCAAACGCTTTCTTATATTCGGTGATCCCTTCCTTCAGCAAACCTTCTGCTTCATCGTCCAAGACTTTCTTACCTTGAACAATTTCGACATATTTCGCTTTGCTGGTTTTCAGGTATTCACGCAGACCCATGTTGAAGGCAACCACTTTCTCAGCGTCAATGTCATCCAAATAGCCATTAATCCCCGCGTAGATCACAGCCACTTGTTCATGGAGCAATAAGGGGCTGAACTGCGATTGTTTAAGGATTTCGCGGAGACGTTTCCCACGAGCGAGTTGGTTCTGAGTGGTTTTGTCTAGGTCAGAGGCGAATTGTGCAAAGGCTTCAAGTTCAGCAAACTGAGCAAGTTCGAGCTTCACTTTCCCCGCAACCTTTTTCATGGCCTTGGTTTGTGCGGCTGAACCCACACGGGACACAGAGATACCCGCATTTACCGCTGGACGGAGACCGGAGTTGAATAGGTCAGTCGAAAGGAAGATTTGACCGTCAGTGATGGAAATCACGTTGGTTGGAATGTAGGCCGATACGTCACCCGCTTGGGTTTCAACAATAGGAAGGGCCGTCATGCTACCGCCACCCATGGCATCGCTCAGTTTCGCCGCACGTTCAAGCAATCGGCTGTGAAGATAAAACACATCGCCGGGATACGCTTCACGACCGGGCGGACGACGCAACAACAGCGACATTTGGCGATACGCCTGAGCCTGCTTGGACAAATCGTCGTAGATGACTAAGGTCGCCTTTCCTTTGTACATGAAGTACTCGGCTAACGCAGCACCGGTATAAGGCGCAAGGTATTGTAGCGAGGCTGGATCGTTGGCGTTTGACGCGACGACAATGGTGTACTCCATTGCGCCTTTCTCTTGGAGCACTTGGACCGCATTAGCTACAGTGGACGCTTTTTGACCGATCGCAACGTAGACACAAACCACTCCTTCACCCTTCTGGTTCAGAATGGTGTCAAGCGCAACGGAGGTTTTTCCGGTTTGACGATCGCCAATAATCAGTTCGCGCTGACCCCGACCAATGGGAATCATGGAGTCAATAGCCGTAATCCCAGTCTGCATCGGTTCACACACCGATTTCCGAGCAATGATACCGGGAGCCATGGATTCAATCAGGCGGGTTTCGGTGGAGGCGATGTCACCTTTGCCATCAAGCGGACGCGCCAAGGCATCCACAACTCGGCCCAGCATGGCATCACCCACGGGGACCTGTGCAATGCGTCCGGTCGCGGTCACGGTGGACCCTTCTTGAATCGAGCGACCATCGCTCATCAAGACACAGCCAACGTTATCTTCTTCCAAGTTGAAGGCGATTCCAATAGAGCCGTCAACAAACTCTAGAAGTTCGCCTGCCATTGCTTTGTCAAGACCATAGACGCGGGCGATACCATCGCCAACTTGAAGGACGGTTCCGACGGTGGAAACCTTCACGTCTTGGTTGTATTGTTCGATTTGTTGACGGATGATATTACTAATCTCGTCAGGTCTGATCGCTGCCATTGGAATTTCTCGCTTTACAACGTTACGGAAGAGGGAGGGTTGAAAAAATTTGAATCTAAAAAACCTATCAATCCTGGAAAGTGAATCCAGGATTGCTTGTCTAAGAATTCACTTCTACTGAGTGACGCCCGCAAGCTGATAGGAAATCCGACGAAGCTGTCCGCGAAGACTCGCGTCAATCACCTGGGATCCCACCTGAATAATCACTCCGCCAATCAAGTCGGGGTCGATAATGGTTTGAAGCTCCACAGATAGGGCGTTAGTCATTGACTTAACTCGATCGCAAATGCCCTGTTTTTGAGCGTCGTTCAACTCAACCGTCGAAGTCACTTCGGCCAAAACCACTTGGTTTAGCTTCCGCACTAACGATCGGAACTCAGCGCAGATTCCGGGCAGACAAACGGCCCGACGACGATCCACCAGTAGCTTCAAAAAGCTCAGGGTAAAGGCGTTGACCTTGCTCTCGAAAAGCTGCTCGATCGCATGCTTCTTAACAGTGTCCAAAATAAAAGGATTGGCTAAGAAATCAGTCAGTTCGCTAGACCCCTTCAAGGTTTCAGCAATCAAGTCAACGTCGTTTGTTAGCACGTCTACAAGATTGTTGGATTGCCCCAAGGACAAGAGTGCCTGAGCATAGGGTTCATAAACTTTGGACGTTACGGTAGAACCACCTTTCATTTACTGACCCCCTAGAAGAGCAATACTGCGATCGACTAGCTTCTGCTGAGAAGCGTCGTTCAACCGATCGGGAAGTTGACGACTCACTTGATTCATTGCTAGTTCAGCAATGCGAACCCTTAGTTCGGCCAGAATTCGAGATTGTTCAGCACCCAAATCGGCAACCGCATCTTGTTTCATGCGAGCGACCTCTGCCGCTGCATTAGCCAAAATCATATCGCTAGCTCGCTTCGCGTCCCCTTCAGCTTTTGCTACGATCGAAGCCGCCTCTGCTGTTGCAGACTTGAGTTTCGATGTTTCAGCCGCCAAGAGTTTTGCCGTCTCAGCTCGTTTCAATTCAGCTTCGTTAAGCGCTTTTTCGATCGCTTGCGATCGGGTGCCCAATGTAGTGCTCAAGAAACCGCGACCAAAGTAAACCAAAATACCGATCACAATGGCGAGATTGACGACATTAGCCTCAAGAATATCAACATTGAGACCAAATCCCCCCTCTGCCGATTCCGCCATCTCGGAGGCTAGAATAGAACTCCGATTAGCGAGTTGTAGAAAAATATCCATGACACCAACTCACAACTGCGCCGACAACAATACAGAATTGAGAAGTGAGAATGCTGAATCGAGAATGAAGACCTAGAAATTCTAAAATCGTAGGATTCTAAATTCTAAATTCATAACCCTGAACTCCTAAACTCCAACTAATAGTTTGTTTAGAATCTCTTTGCTCAAGGCATCCACTTGCTGTTCGAGCACTGACAGGGCAGACGCTTTTTCAGCAGCGAGTTCTTGAGTTGCTTTTTCCCGTTGAGCAACCGCTTCGGCTTGAGCTGCTGCGATTTGAGCGCTAGCAGTTTTTTGGGCTTCGGCTTGGGCTTTTGCAATGACGCTTTGGTATTGACGACGGCTGTCCATCAATTCCTTTTCGTACTGCTGGGTAATGGCATTGATCTTTTCTAAACCTTCTTTCGCACCCGTCTGACTACTCCGAATCAGATTGGATCGATCTTCAATCACTTTAGTCAGTGGCTCGAAGAAGATAGCTTTTAAGACAACCATCAAAAGAATAAATTGAGCTGCCATAAGTGGCAGAGTCGCATCGAAATCAAACATGAGTGATGGCTCGTGGGTTAAACGGTAATGTCCTGAATCCAGAACCAAAACATGGGTAATGGGTCGATCGACATTGGTCACCTATCAATTTGAAACTCTCATCACAATCTATTACAATTGATGCAGTGAGGTACTCAAATCCCAGTCAACCCTCGCACAACCCATCCCACAACCAAAATACGATCGCTAATGTTATTTAACGAAAGGGTTCGCGAACAGCAAGACCAGCGCAATCACCAGACCGTAGATGGTCAGAGATTCCATGAACGCGAGGGTCAGTAGCAGAGTTCCGCGAATCTTGCCTTCAGCTTCAGGCTGACGCGCAATTCCTTCGACCGCACTAGCAGACGCATTACCTTGGCCAATGCCAGGACCTAGCGATGCTAGACCGATTGCTAAAGCAGCAGCAATTACAGAAGCAGAAGAAACATCCATGGTGGCTTTACCTTGTTACGTAGAAACGACAAATCTTCAAGTCAAATGAACGCGGTCGGTATCACATGACGCAATACAGCGTACCACGTTCAGGGATCGACATCTCAATCAAAATTCAGCAATCTCGTGATTCAGAAAAACTGATAAGCAATTGGTATCTGGCAGACTAAAGTTACATTTAGCACGCAAACAATCATTGCAATCACTCAATGGGCAGGTTCAAGAGATGGTTACATTAAGTCGCTCGGCTTAAGCATGTTCCTCATGCTCATCACCATGACCTTCTAGAGCTTCATGAATATAAGCTCCAGCCAATGTTGCAAACACCAACGCCTGAATCGCACTCGTGAAGAGTCCAAGCAGCATGACGGGGAGTGGAACAATCAACGGCACTAGAAGCACCAACACACCCACCACCAACTCATCCGCGAGAATGTTTCCAAACAAACGAAAGCTGAGGGAAAGCGGTTTTGTGAAATCTTCTAGAATCGCGATCGGTAGCAAAATTGGAGTGGGTTGTACATACTTCGCAAAATAGCCCAAGCCTTTCTTCTTGAACCCTGCATAGAAGTATGCAATCGACACCAACAAGGACAGCGCAACAGTGGTATTGATATCATTGGTTGGCGCGGCTAGTTCCCCTTCCGGAAGATGAATCAACTTCCAAGGAATCAACGCACCCGACCAGTTTGCGACAAAAATGAATAGGAATAGTGTCCCGATAAACGGAACCCAAGGCCGATATTCTTTCTCACCGATCTGGTTGCGAGTTAGCTCCCTCACAAAATCCAACGCATATTCCATCAGGTTTTGCATTCCCTTTGGAATTTGTTGAATATTGCGAGTTGCCAAAAACGACGCAATGATCAAAATCGCACTGACGAACCAAGTCACTAAGAAAACCTGTCCGTGAACCTTGAGACTGCCAATGTGCCAGTAGAAGTGTTGACCGACTTCTAACGCAGCAAGATTAACGAAATTGGAACTGTCTAAAAAATTCAGCATCTCAATTAAGGCGGCATTTTCCAAAGGTTGTGGGATGGAAGAATCCCAGTTTACGATCGCACATGCGCTTGCAAGACTTACGAAGAAGCACTCACATAGCGCAAGGTATAGACGAAAATAGCTAATTTAAAGGTCAGGAACCCCAGAAAGATTGGTAAAATACTCAACTGATCAATCTGCGTTGCTGCGATAATCACCCCAGCTAGCACTGCCACTTGAGACTTCCCAACGCTTCCGCCCTGTCCAAGCTTCTCCACGTTTTTACCCAATAACCTCAGATACATGACCCCAGTGGCCGCACCCAAACCATAGTTCAGGGCAACATTGAGGTTATAAAAAAACCACACTGCCGGAAAGATAAGTCCGATCAAGATCACCGTTGTGACCAGCAACTCACGTTGGAGCGCGTAGTAATCCTTCATCGAATCGGAAACAACGTCCTCAGGACTCGTCTCAGACTGTTCTTCAGGCTCAACGGGATTTAGAACTATCTCCTCCATAACACAGCCAGCTTCCTCTCAGGTTTTGATTTTGGGCACAGTGTAAATGGTCGATCGTCCTCTAACTGGTCTCCCAGCATTAGACAACGAGCATCTACATAGCTCACAAATCCACTAGAAATTGTATCACGGCACGGGTGATCATCTTTTTTGGAATAAAGAATGGAGAATTTGGACGGGCGTTGGGGGGCTTGCTACACTGGAGGGAAATATAAAATAAGACGTTTGCCGATGGGAAACGCGAAAATTTTAGAAAATGTCTTAGGGTAAGGTCGATGGATACTGAACTGCTTCAAGATATTTTGGACGAACTCAAGGCGCAGGGGCGATCGGAAGCTTCTACTCCACTAGGGTTTGGGAATTCACCGAGGGCACGCTACATCTACGCCAATCGGCAATACCCGGATTGTCTGTGGTACTTCTGGAATGGCGGAAAGAGTATTTATGAACCGATCGAACATCACGCCTTGACAGGATATATTGAAAAACTCGAAATCGAGGAAAAAGAATTTCGCGGCAAGGCGGATCCTAAAGTCAACCTGCATATCCGCGCCGACAGGCCCTATGTGATTCAGTCGGGCATTGATACTTTGTTCGCGCGAGGCTTACTATTTACGCTATCGAAGTTGCCCGTTGAAGCCTTCCGAAAACCCATTACGATCGCCGTTGAAGCGGGGGACACGGAGCAGGTTTTGTTTTGTAAAATCTATAATCCCATCACCGGAACCGCCGTGTATGCACCCTATCCCGATGATGTGGATTGGTCTTCTGTGACGGCCCGTGCGATCGAAAAAGTCACCCGATCGCGCAGTGACATAGGTTAAGTGATGTTGGCTTAAGTGATGTTGGTAAATTAAAGCCCCCAACCCCTAATTGTGAGGGCTTCCAGAATTATGTCCCCCCAGAAGTGGGGCTAGGGGGCCTCCGGATCCATATCTAAGTCTGTTCTTACTTCTTCGGAGCGACTGCCGGAGCAGCGCCTGCTGGAGGCTGCAACGATTGCAAGAACTTGAGGGATTCATTGCTGGGAATTAGCATAATTTTCTCCAAACTCTCGTCCTTTTGGGTACTGCTCATGGCTTCTAGGATATTTTCCAGTTGCAGCACTTGGATATCTGCGGACTTTGCCAAATCAGGCTGAGACGTTTTAAACCGCTCAATGAAGGTTTGAAGTTGTTCCTTTTCAAAAAACATCGGAATTGCGCTTTCATTCCCCTGTTGAATGGTCAATAGACCTTTATCTTTGTCTCCTGCACGAGCCACAAAAATAGGCGTCCCTGGAAACATCTCAATCTTGGTCCCCGACGCCTTGATAATCGCTAGAGCAGAATCTGACTGCTGCTTAGCCGGAATGTAAACAAAATCAAGCTGAGGCTGCTTGTCCTTATTTTTGCGTTTGAGATCGTAGACTTCAGCCATGGATAATGGACGGACCTGAAGATTTTTAGCAATGTCAGGTTTGTCGGTTTTGAGCTTCGCTAGAAACGTATTGGCATCCTTTTGGCTCATGAATACCCGTGCGATCGGATTGGATTTTTGGCCTACAGGTGGGTTGGAAACGAGCGGCGCACCTTTATCATCAGTGAGCGTAAAGACTGGAATCGGACCCAGCTTCTGTGAAATTTGTTCGGGCGTTAGCGCTAAGACGGACAGGCTATTGAGGAGCATGGCACCAAGAAGCGCACCGCTGACCATGCCGATTTTTGCAGTCCAACGTGCTGAAGATTTCATAGGTTCTCCTTAAAGAGGTATACGCAGCAAAAGCGTGAGATGTGAGCAAATCAGATTAACAGGGATTGGTGAAGACAGCCGTTGATGATTGTGCCATATCCAATTGGGGTTTGACCAAATCTTAGTGGTAGTCTTAGCCCCACATCTATCCCTTACCCATCGCCTTGACGGAGCGCATCCCCCACAAGTTCCAACCTTCAAAAATCGCTGGCTCACTCTTCACCCTTCGCCGATCGAATCGCACGATACAAGGCCAGCACCACCACAATATTAGACATGGTTAGAAACGACTCGGCAGAGCCATGAAGCCAGTCCACATTGGCCAGTTCTTCCCCATAGGCGACCTTGGCATAGATTCCCGCTGGAATGGTGACGAACACGAATACCAACAGCAGCGCAAATCCAACTGTGACCCATTTTGGCGATTGCCCAGACTTCCAGAGAAACCACAAAAATCCCAAATAAGGAAATAATGACAGTCCAAAGAGCGTCTCTTTAGAGAGTAGTCCCGCCAATATCAACTCTTTAGACATCCGTGACAACCGATCGATTTTTCCAAATCCACCAGGCTGCCGCCATCATCGTGCAATTGCCCAAAAGCGTCGTCGCCGCCTGAGTCGTCACAAGCCAATTAAGCACCGGGGTATTGTCAAAGAAATGCCATGTACAGGCACACATCGCACTCACGAGCGACGGCAGCATTCCCCAAGACAGCCACCGCCAAGCCGGGAGATTACGCACTGTTGCAAACCGCCCAATCAAAAAAATGGCCGTAATCCATTCCACCACACTGGAAATATGAATCACCCACGTCGGAACCGATAATGCGTTCATAAGCTAATTTAGTCACTCATTCGCGAATTCATCCATACTGAGGCTCAACCCCTGTTTAAATCATACGTCCAATGAGCGATCGTCCCAACCCAAAATTAACCCAACCCCACTCATTCGCTATCCTATGTGGTTACTACGGTATGGGCAACGCTGGAGACGAAGCGCTTCTAGTATCGCTATTGCAATCCTTACCGCCAACCGTCACCCCGATCGTCCTGTCGAAAAATCCAACCGAAACACAGAGTCGCTATAGGACCTATGGCATCCAAGTCGTCGATCGCTGGGATCTACGTGCGATTTTTACAGCACTGCGTCGATCGCAATTTTTCCTTTGGGGTGGGGGAAGTCTGATGCAGGATAGCAGCAGCGCCATCAGCCCACTATATTATGGAGGGCTAATGAAACTGGCGCAGATTCTGGGGTTAAAAACCATCGCTTGGGCGCAGGGCATTGGGCCGCTGAACGGACGATTTAACCGTTGGCTGACGCGGCATGTGTTGAAACGATCGGTCCTCGTCACCGTACGCGATCGGGTGTCTTATGAACTCGTCCAACGCTGGAATATTCCGGTGACAATAGCTCCCGATCCCGTCTGGGCCATGGTGGCACATCCCAAAATCGATTTGTCACATCTGCCGAGTCCCTGCATCGCCGTGAATTTGCGCAGTCACTCAACCCTGACACCATTCAGGCTTCAGGCCCTCAAAGCAGCCCTAACGGATCTTCAGCAAGACACTCAAGGGACAATTCTTCTTCTGCCGTTTCAAAAAAGTCTGGATTGGGATCTGGCCCAGGATTTGCACGCCCAGATTCCCGGCAGCGAAGTGATGCTAATTGAGGATCCGCAAATTTTGAAAGGGGTCTTTCAGCAGGTGAATCTGACGATCGCCATGCGGCTTCATGGCGTAATTATGGCGGCTTCCGAACAGTGCTGTTGCTATGCCCTCAGCTATGACCCCAAAGTCACCCGCATTATGGAAGCCCTAGATCTCCCTGGCCTTGTGCTGTCGGAAATGCACCTAGATGCTGCTGAATTGAAGCTAAATTGGCTCCAACTGCTGAATAATCCTTTGATTCCCGATCCTGCACCTTTAATCAGCAAGGCTAATAGACATCACGATCGACTTCAAGTGGCCTTCAGGTAAACTTGAGGTATCCTAGTTTGATGCTATAGGTTCCACCCTAAATATCCGTCCAGGATGGCAAGTCATGAGTGAAAAATCGTCTTCTCGCCCCAATCCCAGCCTGACCAGTCCTCAAGAGGAATGGGAAACCGTGACCTTCCCCCATGCGACATCGGTGGAAGATCTGACGCATCAACATCCTGGCGAAGACTTAGAAAACCGTCAAGACCCGCCCGTCCAGCCGTCTCTCGTCAGCGGAGATTCGTTCATCAAAGTCCAGCAGCACAACCAAGAACTCCGCGATCAAGTGGCTGCCCTTGATTCGGCGCTGCTTCGATCGCGTTATGCGTTGCGCGCAGAGATGGAACGGTGGGAAGCCTTGGCACTGGCCCAGCCTGATCCGACCGAAAGCTCCGAAACCCAGCTCCAAAACCAGCGTCAAGAATTTTCTGGGTCTCAGGCCCGTCTTGGAGACCTCTTTGTGGAACTAGAGCAGTCTCACCGCATGGCGCAGCGTCAGCAGATTTTGGTCGAGACGCTGATGGATCAGCTCCAACAAAGCCACGAACAAATCGCCCAGATCGAACGCGAATGTGCCAGCGCTCAAGCGCGATCGTCCGAACAAACGCAGCTTCTCCTCCAGTCCGAACACATTGGACGAGACCTGCGATCGCGCCTTCATCGCCAACAGCGCTACACCCTCCAGTTCAAAGCAGCGCTAGAAAAATGTCTAGACGTTCCCCCCGCCACCGCCCAGGGATTCGTAGCAGATCTTTTAACCGCTGACGTGCCCGAATCTCCTACCCATCCAGTGAAGCTGAACATTCCTCGATCGCAGCCCGTCCAGCCCTGGTCCGCCGTCCTAGAGTCAGAAGCCAAATCCGACCCAGCCGTCTTGCAAACCTGGGTCAACGCGGTCGTCGTCAACACCGTCGCAGAGATTAGTCCCGCCCCAGAAGTTAACACCGTCATAGAGGATCAGACCAAAGATCAGCTCAACAACGTTACAGATCCAATTACCGATCCCGATCGATTAGAACTCGGAAACTCAGCCCAACTCGATCCCTTAGATGTCGATCCTTGGGAATCGGTCATGGCCCAAGTTCAGGCGATCGTTGGAGAAGATGCCAAAATCATCGAATCGATTGAGAAAGATCCCATTTCTGACGAAGACGCCGCCATTGAAGAAGCCGAACTTGAGAGCGATCCGATTTTAAACAAAATTAAAGATATCGCACCCGTCATTCACCCAGGCCGATCGCCCTTGAAAAAGCGGGAATCTATGGCCGCCGTGGAGCTGCCCTCCTTCGGTCGCCGGCTATAGGCATAACGACTCAGCACCGGATTGCAAAGCCCCAAAATTAGGGATTGGGGACCGTTTGCCAATTGAATTATGGAATAATGTACGTAACGTAGATTGGCTGGGGGAATGCGAGGGTGTTAGATGCAAATAATGCAAGGATATTCGATGCATTGGTGATTGGATCTGGCCCAGCAGGGACAATTATTGCATCGGCTTTGGCGGAGCAAGGACTACAGGTTCAAGCTCTGACCGCTACGCCACTCCAAGCCATTTGGCCTAACACCTATGGCATCTGGCGAGACGAGCTAGAGTCCCTAGGGCTGACGGCTCTGCTGGGAAATACTTGGAGCAACTGCGTCTCCTATTTTTCAAAAGGCGCGGTTCAGCACGCCCGACGCTATAGCTTTTTCGATAAAGAGAAATTGCAGCAGCATTTTTTAGGCATTTGTGACACATTTCAGGTGTCTTGGGTGAACGGGATCGCTCAGTCCATTGAGCATTATTCCACGCACTCCAGCGTCACGATCGAAACCGGATTGACCTTGAATGCGCGGGTAGTGATTGATGCGAGCGGCCATCGTCCGATTTTTGTCCAACGGGCGAAGGCTGAACATGTTGCCTATCAAGCCGCCTATGGCATTTTCGGGCGGTTTAGTTCGCCGCCTGTGGAGGACGGCCAGTTGGTCTTAATGGATTTTAAATCTGAGCATTTGTCCCAGAGCGATCGCGCCGAATATCCACCGACGTTTTTGTATGCCATGGGGTTTGGGGATGGGGTGTACTTTGTCGAGGAAACCTCGTTGGCCCTTGCGCCAGCCATGGGCTTTGAGGTGTTAGAGCGTCGGTTACGCCAGCGGTTAAAATCGCGGGGCATTGAGATTTTAGAAGAGCACCATGTGGAGCGATGTTTATTTCCGATGAACTTGCCGATGCCCAACTTTGACCAGCCGATCGTGGCCTTTGGCGGAGCCGCGAGCATGGTTCATCCTGCATCGGGCTACTCGTTGGGCGCACAACTGCGGCGAGCACCGGACCTTGCCAAAGCGATCGCCCGCGCACTCAAGAATGAAACTGCGTCCCCATATGAGATTGCCAAAGCGGGCTGGAAAGGGCTTTGGAGTGACGATCGACTGCGGAATTATTATCTTTATCGGTTTGGCTTAGAGAAGCTCATGCGATTTGATGAGAAGCAGTTGAATCATTTCTTTGAGACCTTCTTTGCCCTGCAAACCCCGCAATGGTCTGGTTTTCTGACCGATAGCCTCACGCCCATGGAACTAGTGGGGGCCATGATTAATTTATTTATGAAAGCCCCGAATGATGTGCGGTGGGGATTGATGCAATTTCCAGGGAAAGAAGCGCCGCTGTTTTGGGAGTTTTTAAGAGTTTGAGTCAGCTAACTTTGAGTCAGCCAACTTTCATGAAATCTATGCAAGTCATCGGCGTCGATATTGGTGGGACGGCGATCAAACTCGGTCGTTTTACAGCAGCCGGAGAAACGCTTCAGACCCTCACGGTCCCCACGCCCCAGCCGGCTAGTCCTGAAAACGTTCTCCAAGCCGTCAAGCGATCGATCAACCAACTTGATCCTGAGCAAATTGCCCAAGCGATCGGCATCGGCACCCCCGGACCCGCCGACGCCACAGGCCGCATTGCCCGACTGGCTATTAATCTTGAAGACTGGGTGGACATACATGCTGCCGATTGGATCGAATCCCACCTAGGCAAACCCTGCACAATCGCCAACGACGCCAACTGTGCCGGACTGGGAGAGTCTTGGCTAGGCGCGGGACGGTTGCTCTCAGACTTTATTCTTCTGACCTTGGGTACAGGCGTCGGCGGCGCGATTATTTTAGACCACCACCTCTTTACTGGACCAAGAGGATCCGCTGGAGAACTCGGATCCATGAGCTTTAATCCTGACGGACATCCTTGCAACAGTGGCAACCCAGGGTCATTAGAGCAGCAGCTTTGCATCAGCGCGATCGTCCGTCGCACGGGCCACACCCCTGAAGAGCTGAGTAAACTAGCTCATCAAGGCGATCCAGACGCCCTCGCCTTCTGGAAAACCTACGGACGAGATTTAGGCATAGCCGCCACCAGTCTTATTTATATTTTGACACCCGAAGCGATCGTCATCGGTGGCGGTATCAGTGCCAGCAGCGAGTATTTCTTCCCCGCCGCCCTCAAAGAAATCCACGATCGCGTCAACGCCCCCTCCCGAGGCACCGTCCAGCTTTTACGGGCCGAACTCGGAAATTGGGCCGGATCGATCGGAGCTGCCCGATTGGCATTAACCCACATCCAACCCCCATAAAAAATCCCATAAAAATCTCCAACCATCCCCAACCATCCGACGTAGGATGCGTTAAGCCCGACGTAGGATGCGTTAAGCAAAGCAATGCATCATTCAAATTCCCCGCACCCCACCCAAATCTCCCCACGCATCATTACAAATCCCCCAAAATCCCCCCAAAAATCCAAAAAATCCCCATGCACATCATCGGACTCATGAGCGGCACCTCCGTGGACGGCATCGACGCCGCCCTCATCCACCTCACCTCACCCCAACAAGCCCCCCTACAATTTCAACTCCTCGCCCACCTCACTCACCCCTACCCCTCAGAAATCCGATCGAACATCCTCCAAATCTGTAGCGCTGCCCCACTCTCCATTGCATCACTCGCCCACCTCGACAACGCGATCGCCCAAACCTTTGCCCAAGCCGCCCTCCTCGTCAACCAAGGCTTTCCAAAAGCCGACCTAATTGGGTCCCACGGCCAAACCGTCTTTCATCAGCCCCCCAGCACCCATCTCCCCCTCGGCTACAGCCTCCAAATCGGACGAGGCGATCTCATCGCTTACCTAACCCAAATTGAAACCATCAGCAACTTCCGCGCCGCCGACCTCGCAGCCCAAGGCCAAGGCGCACCCCTCGTCCCGCCCGTAGACGCCGCCCTCCTCACCCACCCCACGCGCGATCGCGCCATCCAAAACATCGGCGGCATCGGCAACGTCACCTTTCTGCCCGCACAGAATAAACCCAACCCCAAAATCCTCGGCTGGGACACCGGACCCGGCAACATGCTCCTCGATCTCGCCGTCATCCAGCTCACTCACAACCAACAGACTTACGACACAGACGGAAATTGGGCGGCAAGCGGAAGTGTTTGCAACCGCCTTGTCGATCGCTGGCTTACCCATCCCTTCTTTCATCAAGCTCCCCCCAAATCCACCGGACGCGAACTCTTCAGCGCCAACTATCTCAAAACCTGCCACCACGACGCGACCCTCGAAGCCCTCAGCGACGCCGACTTCCTTGCCACCCTCACCGAATTCACCGCCCGATCGATTCATCTCAACTACCAAAAATTTCTGCCCTCCCTCCCCGATGAAATCTTCGTCTGCGGCGGCGGCAGTCGCAATCGCTACCTCATGTCACGGCTTCAAGCCCATTTTCCCAGCCGCACCGTCAGCACCACCGACGCCCTAGGACTCAACAGCGACGCCAAAGAAGCGATCGCCTTTGCCATCCTCGCCTACTGGCGAAAACACAATTTCCCCGGCAACCTCCTAGACGTTACCGGAGCCACCCAAAACGTTCTTCTCGGAGAAATTCACCCTGTCCACCCCAGAAAAATCGATTCAGTCGATTTTGCCTAGAAAAGCTTTTGATCGCCCGTGATAGCATAGACACTAAGCATTGAACAGCATCCTTGGACAGAATCTAACGTTTGCCATCCTACATCCTTCGGACACAACGCTCGTGAGCCATACATTTTTAATTGAACCTGGAACATGGCTCCTACGAGGCAACTGGCTCGATCGTGATGAAATGCCCATGCCCGTTAAAGGGAAGATCTTGATCACCTGGAGCCGAGATGACTGGTTCAACATGGTAATGCGACTGGTGTTCTCAGACAGCGATCGCGGCTCCATTGACTTCCAATATCGCGGGCGGTTTGATACCGGAAATCGGCGGTATACCTATGTTTTACAGCATAGCGATCTCGGACGAGTGGAAGGCGAAGGCTGGTTTGCACCTGAATCGATTATTCAGCGCTACTGGGCCTTAGGCGATCGGCAGCGTCGTAGTGGCTTCGAGACCCTCTATCGCGTCGCAGAAAATAAATACCACCTATCCAGCGGAATCTTAGCAGGGCACTATCTCACCAGCACCCTAGAAGCGACGATCGAACGACAACCTGATTCATAAAAACCGTATTTGTGAAGACCCTATTCGTGCAGACCATTGCTTTTCGGGCGAGTCGTGTCGATACTGAGAAAACACCAGACCCGATTGGTTAACATTTTATTCACGTCTAGCCAGCCCCCGAGAATCATCCTGTGATTTCCATGACCGAAGCTAAACCCGAATTGCTAAACAACCGCTATCAGCTTGTAGACCTGATTGGAAAAGGTGCCATGGGGCGTGTTTACAAAGCCCGCGACACCCGGCTAGGTGGTGCATTAGTGGCAGTCAAAGTCCTCTCCAAGGCCCTCCTCAGCGACAAAATGGGCGAACGCTTTCGTAATGAAGCCAGAATTTGTGCGCAGTTGGGCCAAAAAAGCATCCACATCGTGCGCGTTAGTGACTACGACTTTGACAGCGATGGCGTTCCGTACTACGTCATGGAATACCTGCAAGGCGATGGGCTGAACGAAATTGTTCGTCGGCAGCCGCTTCCCTTAAATCGATTTGTGGCGATGATGCGGCAGATTTGCCTCGGATTACAAGCGGCGCACCAAGGCATTGACGTTGATGGAATGCTATGCCCCATTATCCACCGAGACATCAAACCCAGCAATATGCTGGTGATGCAGGACCAAAGCATTGGTGAACTCGTCAAAGTCTTAGACTTTGGCATCTCAAAAGTCCTTCAAGAAGACGCCAATCAAACCAGCACCTTCATGGGCACGATGGTTTATTCGTCTCCAGAACAAATGGAGGGACGCGAACTTGATGTCCGATCGGACATTTATAGCCTCGGCGTCATGATGTTTGAAATGTTGACGGGCCAAATCCCGCTGCAAGCCGAAACCCACACCTTCGCTGGATGGTACCGGGCACACACCACCCAAGTCCCTCGATCGATGACCTCTGTTATCCCCAGCCTACGCCTCCCCAAAGCCGTCACCGATCTCGTCATGGGCTGCCTCGCCAAAAACGCGAACGATCGCCCCCAGTCTGCCATCGACATTCTCAAAATCCTTGAAGCCTTAGAACAAGGCGCTAGCCCCACTGCCCGAGACAGCCGCCGCGCCATCATTCCCCTCACCCCCCGCACCCCCGTCGTCCCGCCCCAAACTGGATTCATTCAAGATCGCCTAGAGCCTCGCCCCTCGCGCATCACCATATCGGTCATAGACGAGCTGTACAACCAATCCACTTGGCCCAAGGACAAACCGATCGCCACTATTACCTTCAGCCAACCGCTAGAGATCTGTCAGCGCAGACTGCCTCTGGTCTGGGCCATGTTGCCCCAAGCCGAGATTCAGACCCTAAAAATGCATCAGCTCTACAGCCGCATCTACAAAAACGTCCTCTGCCTGCCGTCTCCCCATCCCATGGCACTCTGGACCACTGCGCTCTACAACAAAACCTGTCACCACGATCGCGAACCTCGATGGTTTTCGCACTACCTAGATCTCGCCCAACCCCAAGGCCGCGAAACCCTCAGTCTCCTCGGCGAACGCGGCAAATATCACCTTCTCCTCTTTTCTCTAGAAAATCCTCACCGGGCTAGCCTCGTCTTGGAAATGCCCGTCACCGCGCAGTTGCAGTCCAGCTTGCAGGAATGGTCCATTTTGAGTAGCACCTGGCGATCGGTAAGTGACGCCACCACTAGCAAAACCATTCTCCGCACCGAACTCGACAAAATGAAACAGCGCATTAACTCAGAACTTATGCCCAAATCCTCTTAGGGCTTAATAATCAAACCCTCAATTACCAAAACATTGATGCCACTAGCTTCCTGGCACCCACCCGCCAGACTAGGGCCACATGGACCACCACAAACACCAAGACGATCGGCACCGTCATAAAGTGGGCTATTCGTAACATCTGCCAATCATCCAACGCCAATTTCAAGATCCAGTCAAACTGAGCAGGCTTGTACATCCCCAACCCACTCCCGATCGCCCCAACCAACGCCGGAACAATCGCTGTATAGACCAATCGGTGAACAGCATAGGCTTTTCGCTGGGGACTCCGACTGAGCACCATCGCCTTCACATCGTTCACCCCCACAAACCGCGTCTTCCAGCGCCGAGTGATCAGCACATACAACCCATAGGCCAACAAATTCGCCGCAAAAAGATTCATTGCCGCAAAGTGCCAGTCCCGCCCGCCCGCCAGCCAGCCGCCCAACAGAAAAATCGGCGGGATCTGCACTCCCCCGCGCCCCCCAAACACGGGATTAGCATTGTAGATTTGCAATCCACTTAGGAGCATGATCGTCACACTAATGACATTAACCCAATGAAAAGTTTTAGCGGCGATCGTTTGGGAGGGGACTGTTTTCATTGCGTCTGGCGATTTGAAGAGGAAGTTTTATATATCTTAATCTAATCCCCAAGTCTAATACCCCAAACATGGCAAAAATTTGTCCTTCAAAGTGTCCGCTAAAAAGGGTCAGCAAAGTGTCAGATCGGGTTCAAAATCGGCCATGATAGAGCAATGAATTCAACTCTAACCTTATCTACTCGAATTCTCGTCGTGGACGATCATCCCGACAATTTAGATCTATTAGGAACACTCCTTGGGCGGCAAAACTATACGGTCGATCGGGCTGAGAATGGCCTCATCGCACTCCGAAAAGTAACGCAGAATTCTCCCGATCTAATTTTACTCGACATCATGATGCCAGAGATGGACGGCTATGAAGTCTGTCGTCGGCTCAAGTCTGACCCCAACACCTGCACCATTCCCATCCTATTTATCAGTGCGCTCACCGACGCCGCCGATAAAGTCAAAGCGTTTCAAGTGGGGGGGATGGACTACATCACCAAGCCCTTTCAGATGATGGAGATTTTGGCACGGGTCAACCATCACCTGATGATCCGCAGACTCCAACAAGATCTCGCCATCCAAAATACCCAACTCCAAATTGAAATCGAAGCGCGGAAACAAATTGAACTGGAACTCCGCCAAAAACGCGATCGACTCGAACAAGCCCTCCTCGATCTCAACCGCGCCCAAGTCCAACTGATCCAAACTGAAAAAATGTCGAGCCTCGGTCAACTGGTCGCAGGCATCACCCACGAAATCAACAATCCCATTAATTTCATTCAAGGCAACCTCCTCCACACCGCCACCTACGCCCATCAGATTCTCAACCTCCTCAGCCACTACCAAACCGCCTGCCCCGAACCCCCAGAGGACCTCAAAGCCTTTTCCCAAGCGATCGATCTAGACTTTCTTCGGAGTGATTTTCCGAAACTCATCGCCAGCATGGAAGCCGGAACCGATCGCATTGTCGCCATCGTCCAATCGCTCCACGTCTTTTCGCGCATGGACGAGTCAGATCTCCAAGTCACTGACCTTCATAGCGACCTCGAAAGCTCGCTCCTACTGCTCCAACATCGGTTTGCTGAACGGGCTACTCGACCGCCTATCATTCTGAAGCAGCACTACAGTCCAATTCCTAACGTCGAATGCTACGCAGGACAACTTAATCAAGTCTTCATGCATCTTCTCAGCAACGCGATTGATGCGATCGATGAAGCTTGGGCAACCGCACCCTCCAACGCATCAATCAACCTCTGTCCCCCCACCATCATCGTCATCACCGAAACCCTAGGCACTCACAACGTCAGCATTAGCATTCGAGATACGGGACTAGGCATCTCGGACGAGGTTCGATCGCGGATTTTTGACCCATTTTTTACGACCAAGCCGATCGGGCAGGGCACGGGACTCGGACTCTCCATTAGTTACCAAATCGTCCAAATTCATCACGGCGGCAAACTTCAAGAACTCCGCCAAGATGGCTACACCCAATTTACAGTTGAGATTCCCGTGCGACAGCGTTAGAACACCCATTCATTGTCTTGCGCTCTAAATTTATATCGAATCAAATTTAGACGGAACTTCTCCTGGTGATGCTTCACACGCCCGATCGTTGCAGCCCAACTTCGCAAAATGCAAGCGTGGTTTCGACTCATCCTAATGTTTCCCTTAGGATGGGGTTAGGTAAAACTCTGGGTAAAAGAGTGTTTGCACCGTTGTGGGACCGTTGGTATGACACTAGATTTTCGCCCCTATCAACATCCCGGCTACGGGTTTTTACATCAGTTCGGATCGCTCCAGAGCGAAGCCGATGTGTATCACTATGTTGATTTCTTGCGTCATGAGGCAGGTCTTGAAAGTAGTCTGCCTGTGGATCTCGATCGAATTTTTACCCATTTTGGAATGCCGATTCCCCTTAGAGTAGCGCTAGAGGATCAGCAGGGTATTTTGCTCGACAGCGATCGAGGGGTGATTTTAATCCGGGAGGGCGATCCCATCGAACGCCAGCGTTTCACTGAAGGCCACGAGCTGATGGAACTGCTCTTCGATGCCCAAGACGTCGTTACCGCCGAGTTGCAGCTTCGACCCTGGGATACAGCTCGCAAGGAAAAACTCTGCGATGCTGGAGCCGCCGAACTGCTGATGCCCCAAACCCAATTTCAGCCGCATCTTGCGCATCTCGGCACCTCTCTAAGCACCGGACGATCGCTCTGCCGCCTATACAAGACGTCTCTTCTCGCTACCCTAATTCGCATGGTGCAACTGACGCAAGGCGAACATGCGCTGATTTTTTGGAGATCGGTCCGTAATGCTGAGGGCGATCGGTTGCGCAGTGAATGGAGCGTCGTCAGTCCCGAGTGGACCCAAGGGTTCATCCCCAAGTCCCACTTTATCGCTGCAACAACCTTAATGGGATATCCATTGCCTCGTCTCATAACGCGCCGCACTAATCGCCACCCCAATCCCCGGCAGCAGAGCCGGACCATTACCCTAGAAATGGGTAACTGGACGATATCCTGCCGCGCTGAAGTCATCAACCTAAACGGAACGCAAAGTCCAGGAATTCTATCGTTGCTTCATCTTTGACCCTGCCATTTTCTTCTTGAACACTTCAATTCCGGCGTCTGAAGCAATCTGCTCTTAGGATAGTGGTTAAATCTACGTGAAAGTACTGTTATGCGAATCACGATCGTAACGAATGCCTATGTGGAACGGGCATTCCGGTCTATGTCAGCGAGCATAATGACCCAAATTTGTGTGCCAATGGGGAAATCTGGGAAACACTGCGTCCTTGGGTTTATCGCTGGGCGGCGAAGGTGGTCAGCGTGAGTCAAGAGGTCGATCGAGCCTTAAGCTACTTGCCTGCCCATAAACGCTGCGTGATTTTTAATCCAGTGGTCCCTCAAATTGACGATGCGTCGCTGCCTGCGATCGCTGGAGCTAATCCCGATCGTCCTTGGATTGTCAGTATGGGACGACTATCCTACCAAAAGGGATACGACTTCTTGATTCCGGCCTTTGCGCAGCTTGCCGATCGCTATCCCGACTGGCAACTGGTAATCATGGGTGAAGGGGCCGATCGAGAGAAGCTGGAGGCTCTTCGCGATGGCTTAGGAATGAAGACGAGGATTCTGATGCCGGGATCGATTCAGTCGATTGCTCCGGTGCTTCACAAGGCTGAGTTTTTGTGATGGCGTCGCGGTTTGAGGGGTTTCCGATGGCGCACTTGGAGGCATTAAGCAGCGGGTTGCCTGTGGTGGTGACGGATTGTGAAAGTGGTCCGCGCGAGATTGTCCGTCATGAGGTGGATGGTTTTCTGGTTAAGACGGAAGACGTTGAGGCATTGACGGAGGGTATGAATAAGCTTATGGAAAATCCAGCGCTTTGACAACAATTTGCACAACGGGCACCG
>JAYVVL010000392.1:0-3048 GCA_043787035.1 Synechococcales cyanobacterium | reverse complement strand
AACCACAACCGGAGTAACAAGCGGAGTAACAACGGGAACCAGTCGCTTGATTTCACCGGGCTGATATTGCTTCAACGGAATCGGCGAATTGTGAGAATACGATCGAGCAATTTCATCACAGCGATCGTTGCCTTCGTTGCCGGAGTGACCCTTCACGTAGCGCCATTCCACCTGATTAGAATGCAACTTGTCTAGGGCTTCCCACAGATCTTGATTCAGGACAGGTTTTCCGGTCGAGGTTTTCCAGCCCTTCTTCTTCCATCCGGAAATCCATTTGGTGATGCCGTTTTTGACGTATTCGCTATCGGTGTAGAGAACGATCGGTTGTTTTTGACCGGATTCAACGTAGTACCCTAGCCCATCGATCGCCGCCTGCAACTCCATGCGGTTGTTAGTGGTGGCCCGATCGCCGCCGCCCAGTTCTTGAATGCCGCCATCAGTGAAATAAACCACGGTTCCCCAGCCGCCCGGACCGGGGTTTCCAGAGCAAGCGCCATCGGTATAAATGTGTTCTATCGCCGCTTTGATATCAGTCATAACAGTGGATCTTCGATCGCTCCAAGCAGAACACTTGCACCATTATCACCCATAGGGGACACTTGATTTCGGAAGAGACCATTCGGCGACGCTGCGATCGGGAATGCAGAAACAGACGTATCGATCGGCGCTTAAATGCTCAGATCGTTTTGAGCCAAACGCCGATCAACGGTGCTTTCTACCCTCGTGTTGGATTTTCAACGGTGATTTTGATGTCGTGGGTCTTCTCTAACTGCTTCACGACTCCCGAGAGTCCTCCGTTAAGGCAAGCTAGTCCAAGGACATCTACCTCAAAATCACGCTTAAACCAGCCCGTCTCTACGTTAGTGACCTCTTTTTGAAGCGTTTTGGCGTCAATGCCTTCAGTGACACGTTTGGCGCGGTAACTCGTGTCCTCTGGTAACACGTTGAACCCTTCTTGGTACTCCAGCCACCATTGGTCAGATTTGGGCACAGCTCTGATGGCGTAGCGATATAGGGTAGCGTTTTTGGCCATGCCGCCGATCGTGTCCCGCATGAGACAGGCATACCCAATAATCTTGGGAGCATTGTCTAATCCTGAAATGGGGTTCTTGATTTTCCAAGAAAAATACGTCGATCCGCCGAGGTTTTTGGCTCCTTCATCTTTGGGAAGGGCTTGAGCCGCAGACGCTAGTGCGATGGAAAGAACGCCGATTAACGAGCATATTAGATGGCGATTAAAAAAGCTCATAGGTCACTCAGTGATTCGCAGATGTTTAAATTTTATAATTAAATCCTATGAACTTCCCGATCGAGCTTATACAAAGCCAGCAGAGATCTAATCCAAGACCCAATCCAAAATACAATTCAGGAGATTCCTGCACGGGTGTCCCCTAGCCGTATTAGACTAG
Source organism: Synechococcales cyanobacterium (assembly GCA_043787035.1). Taxonomy (GTDB): domain Bacteria; phylum Cyanobacteriota; class Cyanobacteriia; order Leptolyngbyales; family Leptolyngbyaceae; genus JAAFJU01. The sequence goes on along the minus strand of JAYVVL010000392.1, from coordinate 1,639 downwards.
GGGACACGCATCATTAGAAATCGCTATGGCTCAGAACACTCCCGCAACCTCCGAATCTTTCTCCATGGAGGATTTTGAAAAAGCCCTTGGTCAACAGGGTTACGAATTTGCCAAGGGGCAGGTCGTAACTGGAAAAGCGTTTAGCTATGAGAGCGAAGGCGCACTGATTGATATCGGTGGTAAGTCTCCAGCGCTACTGCCTACTGATGAGGCCAGCGTCTATCGCATTACGGATATTTCGGCGGTGTTGCCGCTCCAAGAAGAGCGCGAGTTTCTGATCATTGGCGATCAAAATGCTGAAGGGCAGGTGACGGTCTCGATTCGGAAGCTAGAAGAGCGGCTGATTTGGGATGACCTCAAGGATCTTCAGGAATCCAGCCGCAGCATTCAAGTGAAGGTTCTGGCGGTCAACAAAGGCGGCGTCACAGTCAATGCCATGGGTCTGCGCGGCTTTATCCCCCGGTCTCAACTCAATGAGCGTGAAAATTTAGAAAGTTTGATTGGGTCGTTGCTGAGTGCTTGCGTGCTAGAACTCGATCAGGGTAAAGGCCGGATAGTCATGTCAAACCGTCAGGCTAGCCGCGCTGCCAGTATGAGCCAGTTGGAAGTGGGGCAATTAGTTGCGGGGACGATCGTGTCGATTAAGCCGTTTGGAGCATTTGTGGAGTTTGAGGGCTGTACGGGTCTGCTGCATGTGAGCCAGATCAGTAAGAAGCCTGTGGAATCTGTAGAAAAAGTCTTTCACTCGGGTCAAGAGATTAGAGCGCTGATTGTGAATATTGACGAAGGTCAGGGTCGGATTTCACTTTCGACGAAAATTTTGGAGCAGTATGACGGCGAGGCGCTCGACAACCTCAATAAGCTGATTGATGAGGCTGATTCGCGCAAGGACAGAGCGCGTAAGCAGTTGATGGGATAGGGGTTAGCTCAGGTTTTCTTAGCAGTAGCATGGTTTTATGACGATCATTTGGGAATTGGATTTTTACTCGCGTCCTATTGTGGATGAAAATAAGAAGAAAGTCTGGGAGGTCTTGCTGTGTGAGAGTCCTACGACGATCGATGCCGATACGTCGAACTTGTTTAGGTTTGCGCAGTATTGTCCAAACTCCCAGGTGAACTCGGCTTGGCTGGGCGAAATGATTCAAAAAGCGATCGATCAGGCGGGAATTATGCCCGATCGGATTCGTTTTTTCCGTCAGGCGATGAACAACATGATTACAAAAGCCTGCCTAGATGTGGGGGTACCTTGTCAGCCTAGCCGTCGGACCTTCGGGCTAAATGAATGGTTGCGCAATCGCACAGAAACGGTCTATCCAAACGAGCCAGGTTATGTGGCGGGAAGCAATGCAACGGTGGTGTTCCCGACGACTCCGCCTCAGCCGCTGCCGGATGCGTTGCGCGGGCAACAGTGGGGGACGGTGGCGCTGGAAGTGTCGGCATTTGCGGAGATGAAGGATTGGGCGATCGACTTTGGAGAAGCGTATCCTATTGCGCCTTTGGGGTTAGCACCAGATACGTTGATTCCCGGCATGATGATTTATACGAAGCGGGCCTTGGCGATGGCGGCTTGGATGTCGGGGTTGGAGATGGCGAGTGTAAAGCACGATACGATGGATGGGCAGCAGTTGGTGTTGGAGAC
>JAYVVL010000391.1:0-21797 GCA_043787035.1 Synechococcales cyanobacterium | reverse complement strand
GCGGAGAACCCGTTAGCAGCTCATAAAGCACAATTCCAAGGCCATAAAAGTCACTCCGCGCATCCACCGGACGATTAACCCCTTCAGTCTGCTCAGGCGACAGATAGGGCAAGACCGTCTTAAGCAACTTCGATCGAGCCGGACTAAGTTGACCCAAATCTAATAGCGGCGCAAGCCCCACATTCAACAGTTGCACCGTTTTTGTTTTGCTATCCCAAAACACATTACTTGATGTCAAACCCCGGTGAAGCACACCATACTCATGAAGATAGCCCAGCGTTTCAACGAGGCTCAACGCCAACGCCAAAATCTCATGAATCTCCTGGAACAAAAAAGAAAACCCCTCCGCATTGCGATCGACGCGATCGAACAAATGCCGCAGAGATTCACCCGGCAAAGCCTCCAGAACCAACATAGGCGCATGATACGCCGACCCAACATCCACACCTTCAACAGCCAACACCAAAGGAACACCAGGAATCCGGAGTTTTTGACTCAGTTCAGCTTCGTAGCGAAGCGTTTGAAGCGAAACTAAATCCACTTGATTCGGATCAAGAATCTTCAAGGTTACAGCAGTCTGATCCAAAAGCCGCACGCCACGATGAAGTCGGTAATAAGTACCATCCTCCAAGAAATCCAAAATCTGATAGCCAGGAATGGACAACGTCATGGGCGTTTCTAACACAGTCGTTACCCGGTCTTCAGAAACATAATTAAATCGACAATATCAGAGCAAGAGACATCCTTTATCCTACTTTCTATAGATTGACACTAGATTAATTCCCACTTTAGAAAGACTTGATTTGAATTTTTCCATCTTCCAAATAGGTTACTTCATCCGCCACATCTACAATTCGAGGATCGTGGGTGACAATCAGCACCGTCCGATCGTTTTCCTTCGCCAACGTTCGTAATAGTTCAATCACCGCATGACCATTCTGAGAATCAAGGGCAGCAGTCGGCTCATCCGCCATAATCAGTGCCGGATTGTCCACTAGCGATCGGGCGATCGCGACTCGCTGCTTTTGACCGCCAGAGAGATCTTGCGGTCGGTGATGGACCCGATCGCCTAGCCCCACCTGCTCCAACAAATCCATCGATCCTCTGCGAGCCGACTCGCCGCGAATCCCCTTGAGATTAAACGCCACCTCAACATTTTCCAGCGCCGTAAGAGCCGGAAATAAGTTAAAGCCTTGAAAAATAAATCCAATATGATGGAGCCGAAACTCTGCTAGCTTCGCCGAAGACAGTTGCGTAATCTCCTCGCCCAAAAGCTTGACCGTCCCCGCACTCGGTGTCAACAACCCTGCCAAAATAGACAATAACGTCGTCTTCCCAGAACCCGATGGACCCATCAACAGATGAATCGCGCCCTTCTGAATCATCAAGTTGACATCATAAAGCGCCTGATAACGTTGCCCCCCGCTTTCATAAATCATGTTCAGATTTTGTGCGGCGATCGCACTAGAGCGATCGGCGATCGGCCATGACTCACTATGAGATAGGGCGATAGACCGATCTGCCGCATTTTTTTGGAAAAATCGATGGAAGTCGATCGCCGTCATGCTGTGTCAAACCACTAAAAGATCTTAGAAAATACAGTCACGAATGAATCAGCGTGAGTATAACTTATTTTTATTCCTCGCTTCATCTATGTAAAGTGACGAACAAAACAGCACTTAGGTTTCTCATTCTACGGTCCTCAACCCAGTAAAGATCACATAAAAGCCCACTAGACTTTAAATATTAAGCCTTAAACACGATCGCAGGATCAACCCGAGTCACTTTCTGAACCGCCACCAGCGCTGACCCAACGCACATAAAAAGCGTCAACACAAACACGCCCACTGCCGTCGTTGGTTCAATCAAGATCATGATGCCCCGTGCCGCCTGAGTCCACTGACTTAAGCCAATACACAGCGCCATACTGGGAACATAGCCAATCACGGCCATCCAAAGCCCCTGTTCCACAATGATGGAATAAATAACCCGGTCGGGTGCGCCCATCGCTTTAAGGGTCCCAAACTCTCGCAAGTGGTCAGCGACTGAGGCATAGAGAATCTGACCTACGACGACCATACCCACAATGCAAGCCACCGTCGCACCCAACCCCAAAATAAATCCAACGCCAGTCCGAGCCTCCCAATAATTGCGTGTAATCGCTGCCAGCTCAGCTTTCGTGAACACTTGCGTATCAGGAAGCGCCTGAGCTAACCGTTGCCGCAGCAACTTTAAATCCGTACCCGGCTTCGATCGAATCATAATATAAGTAATCGGATCCCCCAGCGTCAGCTTAGCGGGAGGCTTAAGATCGCCCACTTTTTCGCCCCAAGGCTTATTTTTAAAGGTATTGGTACAGGTCAAATCACCCTTGACATCGCGGACACAGTTCACGGAGCTGTTAACTTCTGCGTTCCCATAAGCATTAGCCGTTTCAAGATTGGTGAAGATAAACGGGCTAGACGCATTGGACTGGATATCAGGGGTTGTTGCAAAAACATTAACCGGCAATCCTCCGATCGTCCCTGAGGGTTTGACATTGATTTGGGCATCAAGGGATTTCTGCGTTGCATCCGCAATGATCGCACTATAAGGTTCCTTGAGCGCCGTCAACTCGGCACCCCTAAATCGAGCATTTACAAACAACTCCCCATCCGGATTAAATCCAAAAATGCGCGTCGGAGACAGCTTCCCATCAGGCGCACGCCAACGTCCAGCACGAAGCAGCAGAATCTCGGCCCGATCGACGCCCTCGACCTTGCTTGCCACATTAATGTATTCCGCTGGCAAGGGTGACGTGAGTTCAAAATTCACCATCTCCTTGGATCCTACCCACAGCTCCGCCCGAGCATGATCAACAACCACCGCTGTCGATCGCGAGAACCCTTTCAAAATCCCCAGTTGAATGGTAATCAAACTCACTGCAAACATAATCCCCGCCTGCGCCACAATAAAACGAGGAATATCTTCAAGTAAGTTTTTGCGAGCAATAGACGGCATAAAAATTCTCAGTATAAGAGTATAAATAAATCAACGAAGAATCTCTATCAACGTCTGAGCAATCCGATCGGCAGCCCCAGGCGGGCCCATCCGCCGACGCCCGTTAGTCGCAATATTGCCCAGTTCGTCAGGATTACGCAACAGTTGTGTCAAGCAACTTGCTATCTGCGACGGCGCTTTTAAATGCAGTACTGATGAACCTAGCAACCGAGTCTGAGCCTCCGCAAAGGCAGCGGTGAATTGGGGTCCCGCGCCGGATAGCGTCAGCACAGGTTTACCAAGTCCCACAAACTGCTCCGTTGCCGTCCCCGCCATGGCGATCGCAACTTCTGCCCGATACGCATACTCAGAGAACGATCCACCTCCCAAGGTAAGGTGAAAGACCACTTCCGGTCCCTGAAAGTTCCACTCATGGCCTGCTCTATCATCCAACGCCTCAAAATCTAACTTCTCAGAATCCAACTCCCATCCAGCCTGCCGTAGCGCCCGCTCAAAACGATCGCGCTCCAATCCCGGAGAAAGCGCCACCAAAAATTCCACCGATCGATCGAACTTCGCACACACATCCTGCACCCCCGCCACCATCACTTCCCAATTCCGATACACTTCCGGCGATCGAGATCCCGGTAACAACAAAATAGTCAGCGCTGAATCTGACCCGGTCTGCACCACCCAACTCAAGTCCAAATCCATCATCGGATTCCCCAGATTATAGGCCGGAACCCCAAGATTTTGCAGTGTGTCCGCCGTGATGCGATCGCGCGGAAACACCGCCTTGCAGCTTTTTCGAGTCATAAACCACCGCTCCCACGGATAATAAACGCTCCCCGTCCAATAAGCAAAGCGATCGTCCCACCAGCTCGATCGAACGAGCGGTCCAGACTCATCCCGCAAATAATAGTCTGACTTAGCCGTCCCAACAAACGCAAAGGGCAGCCCACTCTGCCAAGCAAAAAACATCGGCACCACATCTCCCACCGCCAGCACAAGAGCAGGTTCACCGCTGCGTTTTGCAACCTGTGCCCACTGTCGAATCGTTTTCAATTGCTCCAGCGTTAGCGTTAGCAATCCGCCTTGAATATCTTTTGCAAGCTGCTGACCATCCATATAAATGAATCCCCCCGATGGCATAGCCTTCACCGTCCCAATCATCGAAAAACCATGTTTCTCGTAAGCATGACCTTCACCCACGATCGGAAGGACATCAATGTGAATGGGTTGCGGCAAGGCTTGTAGCGCTTTGAGAATCGACACCGCGATCGCATCTTCACCGTGACCGTTGCTGAGACAGAGCAGACGCATGGGAGCCGTGGGAGGAAATAGAACAGTATTACTTTAGCCTGTTTCCAGAGCAGAACGAGGTCTGGGATTCTTGCTAAGATAACTTGTGACGAGTATTAGAGATAGCCCTCCTGGAGCAAGCTGAATGGTCCAAATGCTGGCGGTGACAGAGCCCATTAAAAGTTTGAGTCTGGTGGAGGAACAGTTTGGGTTGCGACAGAATTCCGATGAGGCATTCTTTTGGGAATCGGTGCAGGATTTACCAGAACTGAGGGACATCGAACGGGCCGAACTCGATCGATTGAAATCTCGTTTCATGCAACATTTTCACCAGGGCCAAATTACGGAAGGCTCCGTCGATCGACTATTGGTTTCACCCTTACTAGACTTGGCAGGTTTCTATGAGCCACCCTTTCGGGTAGAAACAGAACAGTCGGTAGAGATAACCGCACAGGATGGAGAAAAAATCTATCGCGGTCGCATTGATGTCTTAGTCATTGCCCAGCGATTATGGATCGTACTTGTGGAGGAAAAAGCAACCCGAATATCGATAGAAACTGCCCTGCCTCAAGCGTTGAGCTACATGGCTACCCATCCCAATGGTGAAAAACCCATGTTTGGACTCGTCACGAATGGTCACGGGTTTGCATTTTTAAAATTGCAGCAAACACCTTTAGGAAATGAGTATGGTTTTAGCGATCGCTTTGCCCTGATGTCTCGCCAAAACCAGCTCTACACGGTGTTACGCATCCTAAAAAAACTTAATATTTATTGCTAAATCCATAGCTAAGACTCTTTCAAAAGTTCAGACCAAGCATTGGCGATCGTCATCAATTTTTCTGGGACAACTTGACTAGAAAGCGTGTATTCAGTCACAGCGCCAAAACTAGAAAATTGCAGACTCGCCGCATCAGCAGCAATCGCATCATTGTTGAAATAGCTCAGGCGATCGAAATGAGAAAAGCGATTGCTGGCGAGAACTTTTTTGAATTGCTGAACTTGTTGAGGTGAAAGAGTTTTGACAACAGTGGATTTACTATCAGGACGATCGCTACGATTCAGTATTCGACGCGTCACAATACCATTTTCACTAAGGGTCGTGGCGTGATGAGCGCGAACATGGCCTGTCACCGTTGCCGATTGAAAAATGACATTCTCACCGACTACTGGGACGATCGTATTTTCAACCACAAATTTTGGCGTTAGGTTCTGCGCATTGGGCAACGGTTGACTAGCGATCGCATTGTAGGCGAGGCGTTTGCCATTGTTATCGGTATGGTAGACCCAGTTGCGATTTTGCCCTTGAATCACCACCTGCCAACCCGGAATCGCAATCTTTGCACACATCCCATTCACCGGAGCAATCCCCAAACAAGAATCCCAAGTTCGCAGTTGGGCAACGCTCAGCGACAGAGTTCTGACTGGAACGCGCCAGCGCATTTGGATATCTTGCTGAATATTATTGACTAATGCCTTAGGAATTGTCTTAGAAGGGGCAGACTGATTGAGGCGATCGCCTTGGACAAGATCAGGATTTGCGGGCGGTAAAAATTCTGGAAGCTTGGGGCGGGCCACAGGGTTTGGGCTAACGGTAGGATCAGGGTTGATCATCGTATTTGAATAAGCCGTACGCGCGATCGTTGAGGCAAAGAGAGTCGCAAGGGCGAGTTGACGCAGCATGGGAAGGGTCCTAAGGAAGCGAAGGGATCACATAAATCGGGGTTGAATGCACCTTAAATAACGCACCTGAGCGAAGACATTTCCCCTTTCCATGATTCTAACGATCGTTTCCCCATAGCAATCGTCAGTTACCAAATTTGAAACCAAGCGCTTAAATCTTGTTGAGTGTTCCTGACGCAGCAAACCCTCGGCGCAATAAGCTAGACACGCGATACAATACATCTATATCAAAGAAATAACCATTTAAACACCGCTATGACTCCTACAACCTCTAAAACCTTAGAATTTGAGACCGTCGAACTCGCGCCGAGCTATGCCGTTGCGGTGGCGGTTATGGCGATCGGTCTAGCAGTGACGTTTTTGCAATTAATAGTGGGCGGCGTGGTCGCACTATTTGGAGTGTTTTTACTCGTCCAGACGGCGCTATTACGGCTGCGATTTACCCCGACGGAATTGGAAGTGGTGCGCAATGGCACATTGATTCGATCGTTCCCCTATAGTGAATGGTCGCATTGGGAAATTTTTTGGCCCCCTATCCCAATTTTGTTCTATTTTCGCGAAGTGAAGAGTATTCACTTTTTGCCGATTTTGTTCGACCCTAAAATGTTGAAAGACTGTCTGGTGGCGAGGTGTCAGCGGCTGGAGGCTTAAGGGTCATTGATCCACACAGAATTACAGATTATTCATATAACTTGAAACTGCTATGACTACTGACGATCGCACACCGGATATGCTAGATACACTCACCACCACCATTGCGGAACTCGAAGCCAAACGCGATCAAATTCAAGTTGAAATCGCTGAATCTCAAGAGCATCTAGTCCGATTTACTCAAGAGAGTTTGCAAGATTTGGGTAAGCGGCGGCAGGCGTTGCAGTTGGCGGTCGATCAGCTAGAACGACGGCAGCTCAGAGTTAGAGAGGAAATGCAGGGAACCTTTGCCGGGTCATCGCAGGAAATCGCAATTCGGGTGCAGAGTTTTAAGGACTATCTTGTGGGGAGCCTAGAAGATCTTGCGTTGACGGCTCAAAAGCTGGATTTGGGACGAGCAGAACCGGACCTAAAGAGAAATCCTGAAGGGACTGCAATTTCAGCAGTTGAGACAGAATTGAATCCACTGGACGGTCCGCAGTTTGCAAAGACGGTGTATGAAAAGCAAACCGAAAAAATCCGATCGGTGATTCGAGTCTTTCGGACAGAACCTGACTACTATGGGCCGACGTGGAAGTTACGTCGGACCTTTGAAGCCGTTCATGCCGATAGAATTAACGACTGGTTTTTCACCCAAGGCGGACGCGGATCGCTCAAATCATTGGGTTCTCGTCTGCAAAATATTTTGGTTGCGTCAGCCAGTATCTCAATTTTGTACAGCGTGTATGGTGAAAAGTTGCGGCCATTAATTTTAGCCAACAGCCCAGAGCGTCTAGGCGAATGGAGGCGCGGCTTACAGGATTGCTTAGGATTGCGTCGTGAAGACTTCAGCAACGATCGAGGCATCATGTTATTTGAATCCCCAGAACCCATGGCCATGCGTGCGGAACGCATTCAACAAGATGGAAAGATGCCGTTGATTATCATTGACGAAACTGAAGAAATGGTGAACCTCTCCTTGTTGCGTTTCCCATTGTGGTTAGCGTTTGCACCCGAACCACAGAAGAATCCACAGTCGATCGCCAGAACATCCAATCCATAACTCAAGATCCGATCGAACCACTTCGCGATCGTTAACCGGGCGGAAGAGTCTGCGCAAAAAACTGGCGATATAAGTCACAGGTACACACCCATTTCTGGTTTTCTAAGGTAATTAAATCTTGGCTTTGCAGCTTAAAGGCAGACAGTGCATCAATGCCGACACTCGAAGTCTGCGAGACGATTTGGCGAAGGACGGGGACAATCGACTCATCTCGCAGTAATTCCGTAAGCTTCTGACGAAGATGACCCTCGTAAATGCTGTCCGTCGCCGTGGCCGAATCCAATAGAATCTCTAGATTCATATCAGGCAGACTTAAATGATAAATCGCCAAGTGAATGAGATAAGGATTGTTTCCAACCAACTGCAACAGCGCCGCTGAGACCTTTTCGGCATCCGGCACATTGTAGCGTTGGAGCAAGTCCTCAACCTGCTCTGATTCAAACCCCGGCAAATCAATCAAAATCCCGGCATTAAAGGGCGACTGGGTCATGGTGGGAGTCTGAATCTCAGTCGAGTACACCAGCGTCATCCGAAGCTGCTGCCAAAGCTCACTCTGATAATCGCCGTAACGGGCTTTTTCATGCCACGTCCGCAGCATTCCATAAAAAACTACCGCAACTTGGCTATGGTGCAACGCAATGTCCACATCATCCAAGACCAGCACAAAGGGCTTCTTTAACTGCGGCAAAAGATAGCTTTCAAAGTAGTAGGTGCAGTTATAACTCACCCCAAACAAATCATCCCAATACTCATGCAGCCTATTTTCTAGACCCAAGCTCCGCGTCACGACCGCACAAAACCACTGCACAAACCGGGATAAATCCTGCAAGACGTCTGAATCGACTAGGCGTAAGTTCAGCATCACCGTTACAACCGACTGCGATCGCACTTCCGTCAACACCTTCGAGATTAGGGAGCTTTTCCCCGACTGCCGCGCCCCCTTAAACCGTACCAACCCACCCACTTGGTTCAAAATGGCATCCTGCAACATCGACTCCACCGGAGCGCGCGCAATATAAAACCCTGAATCGATTGCCATCTGACCACTCGGCGGCAACACCACCCGTCCGCCCATGGTCCCGTCAGAATCCGTATAGTCATCCACCCCTAAAGCCAGATCAAAGGACTTGAAATAATATTCCAATGTCTGCTGATCCACCGCAATCTTACGCCCACGCACCCGCGCCAAGGTGTTCGCACTGAGACCGGTGCGATCGCTCAAGTCCTGAAGCGTTAAGAGCTTTCCATTGTTGTACTGATTGACATAGCGCAACTCAGCCGACTGAAGACGCTGCCAACCCTTTTTGCTCAGTAAAATGCCGCGCTTACGCTTTGCAGGCTGGGCTTTGTGGGTCATTAGAAATGTTAATATTTAGAAAAGGAATGACGATCGAAGGTTAGAACAGTTGGGTAAGCAGGATATATCTAAAAGGCGTCTTAGGGCGGATTAGCTCGAAGTATTGACTGCTCTCTATTATTTGTAAAGATATTTTTCACTTATAGTGCCGTATTTTACACTATAATCCACAACCCGCCCATCATCCATTCGTCGCACCTTTACGACTAAAGACCAGCCCATCGCCCTGATAATCAATGCAAATCGTATCGCCAGCGGTGAACGTATTATCGAGCAAGCGAGTGGCGATCGGGTTTTGGAGCTTCCGAGCAATGGTGCGACGCAAAGGTCTTGCCCCATACATCGGATCGTAGCCTTCGTCGGCAATATAAATTTTTGCGGCGTCTGTTATTTCTAGCGCAATCTTCTGGTCCGACAGCAACGACTCGATTTTGCGAATCTGCAACCCGACAATACTACCTAAAGCCTTGCGGCCCAAGGGATGAAAAATAATAGTCTCATCAATACGATTGAGAAACTCGGGCCGGAACTGTTTGCGCAGGGCGGTCAGAACGCGGCTTTCGATTTCGGGACTGTTACGATCGTCTTTAGAAAGTTCGAGAATATCGCCGCTGCCAATATTACTCGTCATGATAATGATGGCATTGCTAAAGCTCACCGTGCGGCCCTGCCCGTCCGTAATCCGCCCATCATCCAGCATTTGTAAAAAGATATTAAACACATCCGGATGCGCCTTCTCCATTTCGTCTAGCAGCACGACTGAATAGGGCTTCCGACGAATGGCTTCCGTGAGCTGTCCGCCTTTTTCCGAATCGACATATCCGGGCGGCGACCCAATCACCCGCATCACCGAACTCTTGTCCATATATTCCGACATGTCGAGCCGAATCATCGAATCCTCAGAGTTAAACAGCAGCTCGGCCAATGCCCGCGCAAGTTCAGTTTTCCCCACGCCCGTCGGACCCAAGAATAAGAACGATCCGATCGGGCGGTTTGGATCTTTCATGCCCGCTCGTGCTCGACGGATGGCCGCCGACACGGCTTCTACGGGTTCTTGCTGACCGATGACGCGCTCATACAGGTAAGACTCCAAATTCAACAACTTCTGCCGCTCCGATTCCATGAGCCGATCGACCGGAATCCCCGTCCAGCTCGCCACAATAGACGCGATATCAGATTCATTCACCTGTTCGCGTGCCATTACCGATCCCGTTGCCTGGAGCTGGGTTAGTTCTTCTTCTTTTTTGACATGTTCGAGTTCAAGTTGTTGCAAATCATATTGCAAACGATACATGTTGTTGTAATCAAATTCCCGTTCCGCTTGTTTGATTTGATTCCGAATCTGTTCTTCTTTTTTAAGATCTTCGTTGCGTTGATCTAGTAGTCCTTTTTCTTTCTCCCACCTTGTACTCAATCCCGTTTTTTTTGCTTCTAATTTCTCAATCTCAGCTTCAATCTTTTCAATGCGATTTCGGGTGCTATCGGTTGGGTTCTGACCTTCATCAGAAAGCGATCGCTTTTCCATTTGCAACTTTGAGAGCCGACGTTCCATCAGTTCGAGCGCCGCAGGCTTAGAGGTCACTTCCATGCGCAGTTTGGCAGAGGCTTCATCAACAAGATCAATGGCTTTATCAGGCAAAAACCGATCGGCAATATAGCGAAACGACAGCGTTGCAGCAGCCACTAAAGCCGCATCAGAAATTTTCACCCCGTGATGGGCTTCGTATCGATCTTTCAAGCCCCGCAAAATCGAAATCGTATCGTCCACCGAGGGCTGCTCCACCATCACCTGCTGAAACCGCCGATCGAAGGCTGCGTCTTTTTCGATGTAGGTCCGATATTCGTCCGTTGTGGTCGCTCCAATGCAGCGCAACTCACCCCGTGCCAACATCGGCTTTAGTAAATTACTGGCATCGGTTGTCCCTTGAGCGCCGCCCGCCCCCATCACCGTATGCAGTTCGTCAATAAATAGAACTATTTGCCCTTCAGAGTCCATCACTTCCTTAAGCACCGATCGCAGCCGCTCTTCAAATTCACCGCGATACTTGGCCCCAGCGATCAGCGATCCCATGTCCAGAGACACGAGCATTCGGTCCTTGAGCGAATCCGGCACTTGCCCATCCACAATCCTGGATGCCAACCCTTCCGCGATCGCCGTCTTCCCCACGCCCGGTTCGCCAATCAGGACTGGATTATTTTTACTGCGCCGCGATAACACCTGAATCACCCGACGAATTTCTTCATCGCGGCCAATAACGGGATCGATCTTGCCATCGCGTGCCATTTGGGTCAGATCTCGACCGAAGCGTTCTAAGGCACTTTGGCGGGTGGTGCCGCGATCGCTGCTTCGATCGCCGCTTGGAAGACCCATACCGCTTTCCGTGACTCGAATGCTTTCTTTGGCAGCGAGTTCTTTGGCCAGATCTTTAGCAACGTCTTTGACCACGCCTTCGAGTTGTTTGGAGTCTAAGTTAAAGCTGCGGAACAGCCGCGTACCAATGCGAGGATCGCTCGCCGCCCCAATTAGAATATGAGCCTCAGAAATCGTATCTTCTTGAAGCGTATTGCGAGTAATTTCAGCGCGATCGAGCAATTTTTCTAGACTATAGCCAACATAAAGCTGCTCAACACTGCCAAGCTTCGGCTGACGGTTTGCAAACTCATCCACTTGCTGAAAAAACCGCGCGACATCAACGTTGACCTTCATCAGCATCCGATTCGCTAGTCCGTCGGGTTGCTCTAGGAGGGCAATGATTAGATGCTCTGCTTCTAGGTTTTGGTGCTTGTAGCGGCGTACCACATCCTGGGATTGCACAATAGCTTCCCATGCTTTGTCAGTAAATTTGCTTGGATCGGTTGGCTGCATCGGTCAGGAAATGAAGGACGAAGATTAGGTTGGAGACTCTATTGTAGGGCCAGATGCACCTCTACGAGTAGAGGTGATGAAGAAAGATCAATAGAATCACTTTCTTCCCAACCCTCGCCTAGGACTTAACGATCGCCCCAAAATCCGCCAAACCCCGCGCATGATTTCGCAACACGCCCAACAAATTCAACCGATTCTGCTGAATAGCCGCATCCGAATCCATCACCAAAACGCTATCATTCCCATCAAAGAACCGCGTCAAAATGGGCGCGATCGCACTTAGCGCCGCCACCAAAGCATCATAATCAGGGGTGATCTCCAACTGCGATAACGCCGCAAAAAGGTTGCGTTCAGAATCCTTCTGAAATAGCTCCGGTTTCACCACCGACGACACATCCAACGTGAGCGTATCCAAATCCCCCTGCGCCGAAAGCTTCGAGGCCCGGTTCACCACCACATAAATCGGAGCAAGACGTTCGTCATCACGAATGGTCTGGAGGAAACGTGCGCGATCGCGAACATTTAGCACATTAGACAACGCTCGGTCGGCATATTCAGCATCGTTCTCACCCATGACTGCATTCACGAGATCGTAATCAACGCCGTTCTCATCTTTAAGCAAAGTTTGAATCCGCTGCAAGAAGAACTCTTTAAGCTGTTGCGTTAACGCCTCAGGGGACAGCTTCATCACCGCAGAATTTTGCGCACTAAACGCCGAGACGATCGCATGACTTAACGCGAGCAAGTCCAACTTTAGATTGGCAGCCCAAGTGATATTGATCACCGCATTCGCTGCTCGACGCAATGCGAAGGGATCCGACGAGCCGGATGGAATCATATTCAAACTGAAAATGCTAACGAGCGTATCTAAACGATCGCTCAATCCCACCACTTGACCCGCTAAGGTCATGGGCAATGAATCGCCAGCACCTTTAGGGAGATAGTGTTCCATGATAGCCAGAGCCACCGTTTCGCCTTCACCGCTATGACGAGCATACTTCTCACCCATGACGCCTTGAAGATCCGGAAATTCGCCCACCATTTGAGTCACGAGATCGGCTTTGCACAAGAGCGCCGCCCGTTCTATGGCATCAGCAGTTTCGCCCGTTAGCCCAAGCTGCGCATTGATCAAGGTTGCGATCGCCACGATGCGATCGGCTTTGACTCTGACCGATCCCAGCGACGCTTGGAACATCAGCATCTCTAGCTTAGGCAAGAAGGCGTCTAGCTTTATTGTGCGATCGGCATCGTAAAAGAACTTGCCGTCGGATAACCGCGCCCGAATCACCCGCTGGTTGCCAGCAGCAATAATGTCAGCCTTCGCTGGGTCGCCATTAGAAATCGTAATGAAGTACGGCAGCAATTCCTTAGACTCCGCAGACGGACGCACCGGGAAATATCGCTGATGGCTTTGCATCTCAATCACCGTTACCTCCGACGGCAATTCTAAAAACTCAGCATCAAACTCGCCCACGACGGCTGAGGGAAATTCAACCAAATTCACGACTTCTTCAAGCAATCCCGGATCGATCGTCGCCACCCCGCCGACCGTCTTCGCCGCCGCGATCGCCCCAGCCACAATCACCTCCCGTCGCCGATTCGGGTCCACTTCCACCGACGCCGATCGCAACGTTTCTGCATAGCCGTCCGCCGACGAGATCGAAACAACACCCGGATGCAACACCCGATGCCCGAACGAAAGCCGATCGCTGTGATAAATCGACTCTGCGCCATTAGTCAAAGTCACCGGAAGCACCTCCGCATCCAGCAACGCTACCAGCCACCGAACCGGACGGGAAAACTTCACGTCCCCATCGCCCCACCGCATCAGCCGTTTGCCCTCAAGTCCCGTAATCCAAGTGGGTATCAATCGGGTGAGCAGATCGGCCACCGGACGCCCAACAATCGTTTTTTTGATGAAGATAAAATTGCCTTTCTCCGTCGATCGCACCTCAAAGTCGGCCACCGTCACGCCCTGCTTCTGCGCAAACCCGAGTGCCGCTTTCGTCGGTTCACCCTCTTTAAATGCCGCCGCCGCTGAAGGGCCTTTCACTTCTTCTTCTTGATCGGCCTGCTGGACGGGCAACCCCCGCGCCAACACCGCAAGACGTCTAGGCGTCCCATAAAACTCAATACCGCTGGACGTGAGCTGAAGATCCGCCAAACTTTTCGGAATGCGCGATCGCCATTGACGCAACGCATCCGCCACAAAAGCAGCAGGCAGTTCTTCGGTTCCAACTTCCAACAAAAACGACGGCATAATCCTAGTTCGGTTGAGCAAATGAACAGCAACTAGTCTATCACCCGTCCGTGTCCGCGCATTCTACAGATTGCGCCCTACGATCGATTGAGATTGAAGGAAATCTCCTCCCGGATTTCAGCATAGTCAATATGGATGTTCCCCTTCTCGTGCGGATTTAGAAGCCGATTAAGCACCTGAGGATGCATCGCCTCAACCTTTCGGTAGCCCGTACTCAGAAAAAAGAAAAACTCAGTGTGTCCCACTCGAATAAAGTCGCCATCCTGAAGCGCAACGCGGTTTTCGACGCGTTTCCCGTTGACATAGGAGCCATTCATACTATTTAGATCCACCAGATAGAACCCCTCTGCTCTGATATACATCAACACTGAATGTCGCCGAGAGAGCATCTGATCGCGCAGAGGCAAAGCCGCATCCCGATTCCGTCCGATCGTCCAAGTCATTTGAGGTTGGTAGAGGCAGCTAGACGCGCTATTGCGAAGATTGGTAATTAGGTAAGCTTGATGTCCACGCACAATGCCTTGGATGTATCCCGGTTGGGGCTTAACGGTGTAGGACTCGGGTGATTCATCTTGAGAGTACGGGAGAGAGGCGGCACCCGGAACGGCAGATTCCCTAATCGCTGAAGCGGAGGACGCCAGTGTTGACGTCTTACTGATCGACGCATCCCACCCAACCAGGCTCATGTCCTCGTAAATATCTTCGATATCAACATAATCTTCACCATCCAGGAGATGGGTGGCTTGATTTTGGGTCGATGGGATGTATGGGTTCATAGGGATAGATGTTCACACGTGTGGATCTAGAGTGCCCCCAATTGAGCTAGTCTACTCAGAGTCCAGAACTAGTGTAGGAAGTCTGCTACGTGTCTACCTCTCGTTCCCCAAGCCCTCAAAGTCTACAGTTCCCTATGCCGCTCGATCGAGCGGCTTTAGGCACGTTGCTTGTGTTGCTTGTGCTGATTGGAGGGTTGTTGCTGTCGGGCTATCGCGGCAAGCCTCAAGTGCGATCGATGAACTGGCAAGACCGACAGGTGGGATCGCAAGATACCGCACTGACGATTACCTTCAGTCGCCCAATGGATACTGAAAGCGTCGAGAAAAATTTAAAAATTACGCCGCCCATTCCCGGACGTTTTAGCTGGACCGGACGACGCATGGTCTACACCCTCGATCGGCCTGCACCCTACGGTCAGACTTTTGAAGTGAGCCTAGACGCTGCCCAGGATCGATTTCGTTCGGGGAATTTCCACGAACCGATCGCACCATTCAAAGCCAGTTTTCAAACCCGCGATCGATTTTTTGCCTACATTGGCGTGGAGGGTAAAGAAGCAGGTCGGCTGATCCTGGTGAAGCTTGATAAAGATAAACCGCAGAAAGACTTCCTCACCCCAGAGAGCCTAACGGTCTTTGACTTCAAACCCTATCCTTTGAGCGATCGTATTCTCATCAGCGCCACGAAGCGAACCGATCCCAACGACTTGCCTCCCCTCCTTGAGCAAGAACTTTACAACGTCACTACGGGGATTCAGGTGCGAAGCGTAGAGGGTGATACTCCAATCAATGCCGGGGCCGGACAACTCACACCCGTGCTCGACAACCGGGATTACCAAAATTTAAAGTTCGATCTCTCCGCCAACGGAAAAGTGGTCGTTGTTCAGCGCGTCAACCGCAAAAATCCGACCCTATCGTCACCCTGGGTTGTTCGGATCAATACTGACCAGCCGCCAGAAGAACTAAAGCTAGAAAAACCAACGGGCAATTTCTTGATTACCCCGGATAGCAGTTCCATGGTCGCAACCCAAGGGCTAGGCGTTTCGGTGTTGCCGCTCAACCCATCCGAAGCCATCGATCGACCTGATTTTTTGCCAAAGTTTGGGAATGTGTTGGCCATGAGCCAAGATGGCAGCTCGGCGGCGTTTGTCAAGTTCAATACCGATTACACTCGATCCCTCTTTGTCGTCACCAATCAAGGACAGGAAACCGAAATCTTTAAAACGACCGGCTCCATTCTCAAGGGCCAGTTCTCTAGGAACCGTCAATACCTATTTGCGCTGCTCACCGATTTGATTCCAGGAGAAACTTATAAAGAGCAACCTTACATTGCAGCGATCGACCTGCTGGCCATTCGTCAGGGAAAACCGACTAAAGATGCACTCTACCCTTTGCTGCGCCTGCCTAACCAGCGGGAAGTCCAGATGAGCTTGGCTCCGGATGATGGGTCGATTTTGATCGACCAACGCATTCCCGCCGTCACCGAAGACGGTAAACCCACGGAAACCAGCAATCTTTGGATCGTGCCCTTAAGTGACGATCCAAGCAAGCCTAATCCACCGGGCGACTTGGGTCTTACTGGAAGCCAGCCCAAATGGTTGCCCTAGAGCGACTTCAAAATAGAGGCACCAAGCCGCCTCATGCAACATTCATAAAACTTTCGTAATTAATGTATCAGGTCAATCTGTCAGGTTTCCTAAACAATCGCTACAATAGTGGTACGCTTTCTCCCATAAAACATGATGCAAGTTTTGGATGTTTTAATGAATCGATCGTCAAGACCCTTTATGGATTGCTTGAGGAACTACCCCAACTGACTCATCTGAAGTCAATTTCTGAAGTCCATGGCCGTCTTGCAGGAGAATCGTCTCAGGAGAGCAATCATGCTACATCGCAAAATTCATCAAATCTGTTCTGAAGGCCGCGAGGTCTGGATTTTCCTCCGTGATCAGCAGCGTTGGATTGAACGGGCTCAGATCATAGATATAGAAGGGGATCTGGTGCGATTCCGCTATGAAACCGATGAGGAAGACGAAGTCTGCGCTTGGGAGGAAATGGTACGCCTTGAGAGTATTGGATCGATCACCCACAAAATTGCATCGGTTCCTAAAGGCGATGTGGAACTGCTAGTTACGGACGACTGTTCCGAAGCCGAGCAACTTACAAACAATCCATCGAAAGATATTAACGAGTAAGGCTAACAACCAAACATCAAGTCAGTATTTAGGGCTAACGGCCCCTAGGGTTCTTATCTTGGGGGCCGTTAGATGAGTCATACCCGAAAATGCTTCGGGAAGAAGTGGGTAAGCTAAGCTTAAAGCGTCATTACCTTCTCACTATTTCTAATTCTATGAAAGTTTCGCTCTCCGCCACTCCCGCCCAGTCTCGCCAGCTTAAAGAGCAGTTCGCCAATCCTCAGGAAACGTTGTCCTACGAACTCGGCCAAGCCGTTCAAGAACTGCCGCCCCTGTATACGAGGGTTCTGGCGGCAACGATCACTGCAGTGGTCCTTGGGACAATAGGCTGGGCGCACTTTAGCGAGATTGATGAAGTGGCGACCGCAGAAGGTAAGCTAATTCCCTCAACAGAAGTCCGTCCTGTGCGGGCGCTATCCATTGGAAGTGTCTCTAGCGTCAAGGTCAAACTGGGCGATGAGGTGAAAAAAGGTCAAGTCCTGGTGGAAATCGATCCCGGCGCATCGGAAACCAGCGTCGTGGCGATTCAGAAGGATATTTTAAAAATCGAAGAGAATATCGCGCGCTTGGATGCCGAAAGTCAGGGTCGATCGGACGTAGGAGACGCTGAGCAGAGAAAATTGCTGGCCGCCCGTCAACTGGAATTGTCCCAAAAAAATCTATCCGCCCAATCCGAGGCGAACCGTCAAGCGGCTACCGTTAGCGAAGGTGAAGCTCGCCTCGAACGGTTCCGTGAAAACATTGTCAACGCTCGCACCACGAAACTAAACGCCGAGAAGTCCGTCATCAGCGCTAGGCAGGCCAAAATGAACGCATCTAGAAGCCTTGAAACCAGCCGCGAAATCCTACGCCGACTAGAGCCTTTAAATCGAGAACGCGGGATTTCGAGCAAGGATTACGCCGAAGCTCAAAAGGTTGTCATTTCCGAAGAAAATCAAGTCAACAGCGCCGACAACCAAATCACAACAGCCAGTAATCAAGTCACCGAAGCCGAGAACCAAATCGGAACCCTAGCGCGGGAAATCCAAGCCCAAGAAGACCGCATCGCCCAAGCTCAACAGGGATTTCAGGGTGCTCAAAGCACGGCAGCAGGAATCGCGCCTCAGCGTCAGGGCGAAGTCCTCAGTCAGCTCACCGCCCAGCGCCAAGAACTCACAAAGAAAAAAGGCGAACTCGATCTCGCTAAAAGACAACAGACCGATCGAGAAACCGTAAAAGCCCCGTTCGATGGCGTAGTCTTTAATCAAAAAGTTACTCAAGGCCCCGTCCAGCAGGGCGAAGAACTTCTGTCCATCCTGCCCAAAGACCAAGAACTCGTGATGGAAGTCAAAATTACCAATCGGGACATTGGGTTCATCAGCCAGGGCATGGATGTCAAAGTTAAGCTCGCAACCTTCCCGTTCCAAGAGTTCGGGATCATTAAAGGGACCATCTTGCAGATCAGCTCCGATGCCGTGGTCGAGAAAGATTCTCAAGGCCGAGACATGGGTCCGGTGTTCCCCGCTAGGATTCGGCTGACCCAGTCCAGCGCTAAGCTCCGGGGTCGCACGGTAGACTTTACGCCGGGGATGGCCGGAAGCGCAGAAGTCGTGACGCGCAAGAAATCAATTTTGAGCTTCATCACCGAACCGATTACCAAACGATTTAATGAAGCATTTTCTGTTCGATAGAGCGCCTCATTGCCCTTAATCCCATACAATTGACTTGACCGAAATCTAAAGTGCGATGTCTTTATGCGAATTCTTGCGCTCGTCCCAGGCGATATCAGCGATCAGATCCTCTTTTTTCCGACGATCGATGATCTAAAGAAGCGATATCCTGACGCTCAGGTGGATATCGTCGTGGAACCTCGCGCCAAAGATGCGTATCAGGTTTCCAAATCCGTTCGAGAAACGATTGTATTTGACTACCAGGGGCGCAACAGTTTGGCGGATTGGGGCAATCTGTTGGGCATCATTCGTGACCGGGAATATGAGGCCGTGTTGACCTATGACGATACCTGGTCAACGGGGTTGCTGCTGTGGCTCAGTGGGATTCCGGTTCGCATCGGGTTTGCAGGTGGACCCAGTGAGCTATATCTAACCTCCGCTGTTGCCATGGATAGTCAGAAAAAATACCGGGCCGATCGTTATCATGATTTGCTAAAAGGGTTGAAACTCGAAGGGGTAAGTCCCGAGTTGGCCGTGAATGTCCCTACGAAAGATCTAGTCTGGGCTGACGCCGAACGTCAGCGTCTCGGCTTGACAAGTGGCGGTTATGTCATCGTGTCTGGCAGTGGCAAGTCTCCAAACTCCAGCTATCCCCCCGATCAGTGGGAACTCGTGCTCAAGGATTTTCAAAAGAAGCAGCCCGATCTGCCGTTGGTATTAGCCGATAGCGGTGAAGGAGCTTGGATGAAGACCATGACCGATGCCATGCCGATGCTCAAGGTCACTCGACCCAAGACCCCCGGACAGTCAGTGGCTATCTTTGCTGGAGCCAGTTTGTTGCTGTGCTGTGAAAGTTCAGCGATGTACTGGGCGATCGCAGCCAAGACGTTTACTCTGGTGCTCATCAGCGAATCGGATCCTAAGCTAGTGTTGCCTCAGAGCGATCGGGTCGTAGCAATTAAGTCATCAGGCCGTCGGGTTGCTGAAATTGCGCCTTCGACGATTTTGGAGAAGGTTTGGGGCGGTTGATTTAAGTTGCCCTCTGCCCTAGTTTGGGAAAGGGCAATTTGAATGGGTAGGATTAACATTTATCGTTCTGGTTCATCCGGCAACCCTTCCGGTCCACCGACGCTGATTCCACTCTCCAGCAGTTTGGCATTGAGAATGTTGTTGTCTCGAAGGACGGCCCAGCGGGTGTCAGCCCGGTAAGCAACGGAGTCTTGAAGATTAGTCCGAGTTAGATTTGCCCAGCGTAAGTCGGCATGAGTAAAATAGGCTTGTTGCAGGTTCGCATCGACGAGGGTTGCCCCGGTTAGATCGGCTCCTTCGAGGTTAGCTCCGGTGAGGTTTGCATTCATTAGGTTAGCGTTCCGCAAATCGGCCCCAATTAAGTGCGCACCCGTGAGATCGGCGTTGACCAGATTGCAGCTTGGGCATTGCCCTGTTTCTAAGAGCTGTTTGACGTGGGCTGGGTTTTCGGCTTGAGCTGTCAAACCCGTTGAGAGCAGGGTTGCGATCGTTGCAATTAGAGACGTAATAATAGGTGTGACGATCGGTGTAACGGCGGAAAGAGTCAGTTGGATCTTGAGCATGAGCGTAGTCCTCCACCACAATATGAGTGTTATAGGGTGACTTCAAGAGACGATCAGAGAATTCCAGAAATGGGACGATGAATCTAGGCAATCCTAGCGTAGGGAACTCCATCTACCCCGCATTGTCGCAATCTCTTTGGCTAATCCTCTATCTCCATACATAAATTCATACGGATATTAGGGGGAGACCTATACAAGACCTCGCGATTATTTGATAAGATTTAGTAATACCTGTAAATTCAAGTTACGTGAGCTACTTACGTAAGCCTTTAGGAGCGCAACAAATGGCATTTTTTGGTTTGTTTGGTAAAAAGAAAGAGGAAGATCCGCAGCCGAAGGATGCTTTTTATTTGGAAGATGAAGTTGCTCAGTCCATGGGCGACACGTCCTACATGAAAGCCTCAAAAAGCATTCGTCGGACCTTTCCTAGTGGTGCAGCAGGAACAGGACACTTTGAGGTGATCACAAACGTCTCATCCTCTAAGTTGTCAAAGAAAGATAGCCGTACGAACGCAGTGCCTAAGCGGGTTGAGACTACCCCGACTTACAGCGAACAGCAAACGAGCTTCGGCAATGCATCTAGCTTCGGCAGTGCCTCTAGCTTCGGCAATGCCTCTAGCTTCGGCAGTTCCTCTAGTTTTGGGAGCAGCTACAGTGCGCCCGAACCAACGCCTGCTCCCGCTCCTGAACCAAAGGTGACTCCTTCGGTCACCAACGAAGCGTCTAACACCCGTCGTAAGCCTGATGGCGGCATGGATATGTTCCGCAATATGGCGAAAGATATTCGCAAGTAAGCCTTTTTCAGCTTTCTTTGCGCGATCGCGGATCTTAAGACGTGCCGTTAGTCTGCCAAAATACAGAGTAAGCGATTTCATCAGTCGTTTGCTCTGTATTTTTGTGTATTTTTTGCTCTTTATGTTAGAGATTGCTATGCCCAGCACCTTCACATCTAGCACCGCCACACCTAAGATTATTGTCCTAGACGACGATCCCACCGGATCACAAACGGTTCATAGCTGCCTACTTTTGATGCAATGGGATGTTGAGACGTTGCGCTTGGGCCTAAGAGATGCCGCCCCCATCTTTTTTATCTTGACCAACACCCGATCGCTTCTGCCCCAGCAAGCCTATGACATCACCCTCGACGCCTGCCAAAACCTAAAGGAGGCCATTCGACTAGAGGGCATTCAAGAGTTTCTAGTGGTAAGCCGATCGGACTCGACGCTGCGGGGCCACTATCCCGTGGAGACCGATGCGATCGCGGATATCCTCGGTCCGTTTGATGCACATTTTTTGGTGCCTGCGTTTTTTGAAGGAGGACGGACGACCCGCGCGAGTATTCACTACCTGAGGGTGAACGGCGTTGATACCCCTGTTCATGAAACCGAATTTGCGCGAGATTCGGTATTTGGTTACAGCACCAGCTATCTGCCGGATTATGTTGAAGAAAA
>JAYVVL010000390.1:0-3062 GCA_043787035.1 Synechococcales cyanobacterium | reverse complement strand
CGTTGAGGATTCAGCATGATTTGGACGACCGGATTCGGGAGGCTAGGGTTTATTTGGAAGGAGCGATCGGCCAGATCCCACCAGAGGATCGCATGGCCTATGCGTCGGCACTTTGGCATCACAGTGATGGGATGGGGATTGTGTTGAAGGAATTTATGCCGGAGGTGACGCAGCAGCTTCAGCAGTTGCCAAATATTAAATTGACCGGACTTCAGCAGGATGTGAATCAGGTGGGTGTACTACCTGGTGGAAGTTATGAGGTGATGTTTACAACGCATCGGTATGAGAAGAATGGGGAATGGCGATCGGTTCCAGCCATTGCGGTTTTGGATGAAACTGGGGTAGTGAAGACGTTGGGGGCGATCGACCCTCGCACTTTACGGTTTCCTGAGGGGACGATCGCCAAGGCGGATATCGTGGCAGGGGAGAAGGTGGCGCAGGTCCAGGTGACGGAAATTTTGAGAGTTCAAAAAAATCAGGGGTATTCGCCGTCGCGATCGGAGTTAAGAGATTGGTATTTGGCGGTGAAGACGCAGGGGAATGGAAAAGAGTTGGGGAAGATTGAGGCGATTGGCAGGCGGTTGAATGATGCCTATTGTGATGAAGTTGGGGAGGAGAGGGCAGCGATCGGACAGCCTGCGTTGGTGCAGACGCCGATGGCATTTAGGAGTGATCGGGTAACATTGACGGCGGCGGAACTGGGGGAGATGCGAGAGGTAATCCAGATGAAAAAAGAGAGGACCGATCGAGAGAGTATGAATCAATCTGAGATGGCGATTTAGGCTTTCAATGTTGGTTTTGGTGAGTACCTAATTCTCAAATCTACCCAGCCAAAGATACTTAGTGAGTCGTTTGCCGAAGAGTCGTTCTTCGTTTGAGTCTTTAGGATTGGGTAGGTCAAAGCGGAGGGATTGGTAGAGGAGATGTCGGTAAGTATCGAAAGTGGCGATGATAAGTTCGGCGTAAATCGTTGCAGCATCAAGAAGCCAGGTGTAGTAAATCCAGAGTGCGCCGATCGCACCAATCAGTGCCCAGGTTGCACCCAAGGTCGGCCACCAAATCACAAACAGAACACTCCATAGCCACGTTCGAGCGGCGGCATTTAAATCGGTGCGAGCTGCGCTGAGATCGGTGCGGGGTGCTTCAGGGAGGAGTACCCAAAGTCTGGACCAGCAGACGATCGAGTCAAGTCCATAACGTTCTGTAGGGCGACGTTCAGCACCACGAAGAATATTGCCCAGTCGGGTCGGAAGCAGGTCTAGTTCTTGAGGAATTTGATTGAATTGAGTGCTGAGTTGGAAATGTTGGGTTTGTTCGATCGCATTAAGGGCTTCAAATCGATCGTTGAGTGGGGCGAGTTTTGCTTTAATGCGATTGCGACGATACTTTTCGCGTTGAGTTGAGTATTTACTGAATATCGTGAAAGGCTTTGACCAGTAGCCTTCAAGGAAGCGAATGATGGCAAGGTCGAAGCGCTGAATAATAAAGGCTGAAGTCGCAATGGTGAGGAAAATACTAAAAAGACTAGCGATTTGAAGCGGTTCAGGGAGCGGAATAAACCAAGCAGAACAAGCCGTCCAGCCAAATTTCTGATAGGCGGCGATCGCACCTCCTGCCCAAAAGACGAAGGCCGGGGTAAGAAGAGTGGTTGTCCATTGTTCGGCAAATTTGCCGCTGAATCCTTCAAGAAATTTGGCAGACATGGTGAGTTAAAGCGGTTGGAGAGCTTGGTGGTTTGGGTTTTTGGAACAAGGGGGAATCGCATCGCTGGCTTCTAGTTGGGACCAAGTGTAATTGCAGTCGGGACATTTGAAGCGGGGATAGGCGATCGGTTTTCCGCTTCCAGCTAAGGGATTGTATTGCTTACTAGTGCCGATACTCAGGTGTGGCTGTAATTCAGGTTGCTCGTCTAGCAAGTCTAAAATTTCTTGTGATATGTCTTCTCCGGTGTTGAATCTGGCGATCAGTTCGGTGAGTTGCCGCTCGATCGCTTCTGCACGATCGGCAGGAAGTAACTCATGGAGCTTGGGCTGAAGGGCTTGGGCAGTTTGTAAGATTTGTTCGGGTGTAAACATGAGGTGTGGAGAAAATTTAATATCTTGGGGTTGGCTCTAGTAACTTCAATTCTTCTTTTCTGATTCCTGAAAGATTTTGATAAGTTAGGTTCGCGATCGTCTTAGATTGATTTCTCATAGGACGATCGCATCCTTGAAGATGTTATCTTTATTTTGGCTTGCAGGGCAGCGACGGTTGCAAGATTGACTTTGCAGTCTAAAAGGTCATCTAGGTCTTGCATCATCCCGATATGCTCAAAGAGACCCCAACGTCGTTCTTGATCGATCAGGATATCGGTGTCGCCATCGGGACGATTGTCTCCCCGTGCGACAGAGCCAAAGATTTGAAAGTTGGCGGCTCCGTATTTGTCGGAGATCACGAGGATATCGGTGCATTTTTGGCGGAGTTGTTCAAGGCAAGTCATGGGGAAGTCTTCTCAACTGTCTCTAGTTTACACGGTAGTTTAGATGCCGAGATAGCTAAAAGCTGCCCAATGAAAAGGATGGGCATAGGTACGTTGATCTCGTTGGGATTTAGCGATTGTAAGATTGCAGTAGGAGGCTTTTTCTCCATCGGTGGTCTGGACCATCCATTGTTGGGCTTGGTGGAGGGCGATTGCAGGTTCAAGTCCGTCCTTACGCCAAAGGCCATAGAAGCGGGTCAGTAGGAGCATTGTACTCACTTCATCTACCGACCAAAGGGAACTCACAACCCCGGCGACTCCTGCTTGAAGTAGCCCGATCGGCAAACTCACAACTTCATCAATGTTGTCGAGTCCAGGAAGTCCGGTCTCGCAGGCGGAAAGAACCGCGAGACGCAGACCGTTCTGGTCGGTCAAGTTGAGGGCGAGAAGGTCTCGGAGGGTGAAGAGGCTGTCACTGAGAGCGAGACCACTGTTGAGCGGTTCTTGAAAGTTGGCGGTAGCATGACAGGAGAAGTGGACCACCGTCGCTTTCCCCAGGTTCGATCGCACTGCCTCAACAGTTGCTGCTTCTCGGCTCAGGACC
>JAYVVL010000389.1:0-3071 GCA_043787035.1 Synechococcales cyanobacterium | reverse complement strand
GCGCCCGTTCTAAGCTCATCTCTTGGGGAGCTTTGAGCTGCACGGTTTCTTCACCGCCGGAGGCTCGGTGATTCGTCAGTTGCTTGCTCTTGCAAACGTTCAGGGCGAGATCTTGCGGACGATTGTGCTCACCGATGATCATGCCTTTGTAGACCTTGGTGGTGGGTTTGATGAAGAACAAACCGCGATCTTCGGCGTTCATGAGAGAGTAGAACGTCGCCGTCCCTTCTTCCATAGAGGTGATGACGCCGTTGTAACGAGCAATAATTTCGCCGACCAGAGGACGATAGTCTAGGAAACTGTGATTCATGATGCCCTCACCGCGCGTCATGCGGATGAAGTCGCCTCGGAACCCGATCAAAGCCCGAGCCGCCACGACAAATTCCAACACCGTTCGGCCGCTGCCGTTAGCTTCCATGTTGGTCATTTCAGCCTTGCGAGTCCCAAGTTTTTCGATAATGGAACCCACCGCTTCATCAGGCAAATCAACTGCCAAAAGCTCAAATGGCTCACAGCTCTTACCATTCAGTTCGCGGTAAATCACTTGCGGCTGAGACACTTGAAACTCATACCCTTCGCGGCGCATGGTTTCGATCAAGATTCCCAAATGCAACTCGCCTCGTCCCGCAACGGCGAATTTATCAGGGGAGTCGGTTTCTTCGACGCGCAGAGCCACATTGGTCTGCAACTCCTTCATGAGACGATCGCGAATCTGACGGGAGGTGACGAACTTGCCTTCCTTACCCGCAAACGGCGAATCGTTGACCATAAAGGTCATTTGTAACGTCGGTTCATCGACACGAATCATCGGCAACGCTTGGGGATCGTCCGGATCGGTGATGGTTTCACCAATATTTGCATCAGCAAACCCCGCTACCGCCACCAAGTTTCCAGCGGTTAGTTCGGCTACTTCAATGCGGCGTAACCCATCGAAGCCCATGAGCTTGGAGATTTTGCCTTTTACAATGTTGCCGCCGTCTTGGACTAGGGCCGCTTGTTGTCCGGCGCGGATGGTGCCGTTGTGAATTTTGCCGATGACAATCCGACCGAGGTATTCGGAGTAGTCGATCGTGGTGACTTGAAGCTGCAAGGGCTTGTTCGCATCACCCACTGGAGGTGGAACGTGACGCAAAATCGCATCAAACAGCGGCGTCATACTATCGGATTCTTCTTCGAGCGTGGTCTTCGCAAACCCGCCTAGACCCGACCCAAAGAGGTATTTAAAATCACACTGATCGTCATCCGCACCGAGTTCGAGGAAGAGATCCAAAACCTTATCGACAGCGCTGTGAGGATCCAAGCGGACCCGATCAATTTTGTTCACAAATACGATCGGACGAAGACCTTTTTCGAGAGCCTTTTTCAAGACAAACCGCGTCTGAGGCATGGGACCTTCGTTGGCATCCACAATCAGCAGACAGCCATCGACCATCCCTAAGACCCGCTCGACTTCGCCGCCGAAATCCGCGTGTCCCGGTGTATCCACAATATTGATTAACGTATCCTTGTAGCGCACTGACGTGTTTTTCGACAGAATCGTGATGCCCCGCTCCCGTTCTAGATCGTTGGAATCCATCACGCAATCCGGGACTTCTTCATTTTCTCGGAAGGTACCTGCTTGTTTTAGCAGGGCATCCACGAGCGTCGTTTTGCCGTGGTCAACGTGAGCGATGATGGCAACGTTCCGAATGGGAAGAGACATAGGGACCTAAGAGGTAAAGAAAGTCTTAACAAATATACAAGTGAATATTCTAGCGGGTTTGGGCACCGTCGTGGAAGTTCCTCTGGGTTTTGATGACACTTTGGGGAGGACTATACAGAGAACTGCTCCATATTTTCATTTTGACCCGACAGCACCGCTATGAATGTCCTTTTGCTTCTATCTACAGCGCTTAAAGCTCACATTGATCGATTCCTTACCCTGAAAACCCTGGCATGGTTAGGGATCCCCGTGGTCATTTCCGGTCCTTCAGCAATCTACCCTATTTATCGGCCCTGCATGGCGGAACAATTGCAGGCGTCGTTCTGCGATCTATCCCACAGGAACGATCGGCTTGAAGATCAAGTTTATGTCTGCACCCAAGAACTGGAAACGCCGTTAAACAATCTCAAACTCACCTAGGCCCAGCTTATCTAAAGCGAAAAACTCTCTAGCCTCGGCGAGATGGTCGCGGGCATCGCCCATGAAGTCAATAATCCGATCGGCTTTGTAGACGGAACTTCTCGCGCCTTGATGAAGCCCAACTCAAACCCGCCGATCTCCACGATGGTCTGCGCAGAGCGCTCAAGTTCATATCTTTGATCCCTTTTTTACCACCCAAGAACTCGGCAGGGATTTAGGGGAATCGGGTCTTTTAAACCCATGAAGAGACTTTTCAAATCACGTTGACCCAAGAGATTCCAGTTCACTCTACTAAACGATCGTAAACGAATTGAATGGGGAATGCTTGGTGAAGTCGTCCCTATGATTAAATTCACTCCATGCGTCAGTTCGCCCAAGCTATCGCCCAGCGGTTTGTCCTATCCATCCCTCAGTCTCTCCGAACATCCGTCGCCTGTAAAGCGATGTTTTTTTTGGCCCTGCCGATCGGCGGACTGTCGATTCTTTCGGGGTGCTTGAGCTATCAACATACAGTGAACTCACTCAAAACTCAGACTCACGATCGCTTGCATGAATATCTTAGCCAACGCAGCAAGCAAGAAAGCCAAATTTTTGAACTCGCCCAGCGTAATCATGCTCACCTTACACCCGTTCTTAAGACTCACCTAACCAACGCCCGCACCACTAACCCAGACCCCGAATTTGATGCGTTAATGAAGCCTTGGTCGGACGGAACCCTGCGCAACTTTCCCCAAGGTTCGCCCATCACCGACTTCGACATGCAGACGAAATCTACCATTTTTGTCGGACGTGGCGTGGTTTTGACGCCGACGTTAAAGCAGGATATCCTCGCATTCAAATCATTGACGGAGACCTACGGTCCGGCTTGGAGTTCAAGTTTTGTCGATACGTGGATTGATAGCTCAGCCAATGTCTCCGTCAACTATTGGAAGGGATCCGCTTGGGCACT
>JAYVVL010000388.1:0-8680 GCA_043787035.1 Synechococcales cyanobacterium | reverse complement strand
TTAACTTCAAAAAGCTAAAAGAGCAGTTTGGGATTCAGCCTCGCTTGAGTCCGCTCTTTCCACAGGTTCAACCGATCGCGCCTTCTGCTTGGCTGACGCAAACCCTCGCTATTTCTTCTGCGACAACGTTGACGACAGAGAAAGAACGATCGGAACGCATTATTTCGCCGATTTTGTTAGAACTGCGGGAACATAATGCGCGTCAGTTTTCGGTGTTGTCAGGGTTGGTCTTTGATGTGGATGCCGAGCAGGGATTGAATGGGGAGTGTGATTTCATTCTGTCGAGACATCCTTTTGACTTTGACATTCAAGCGCCTGTGTTTACCGTAGTAGAGGCAAAGAAGGGAGATATTGAAAGTGGATTACCCCAGTGCATCGCACAGATGATCGCGGCGGAGATTTTTAATTTTAAGGATGGGACGGTGTTGTCTGCGATTTATGGGGCAGTGACAACGGGGGATGTTTGGCGATTTCTTAAGTTAAGTGGGGGCGCGATCGATCGGGATCTTCAGATTGATTCGGAAACGCATTATCTCGATAATCTTCCCGTTGTGTTAGGCATTCTTCAATGCATTGTTGAAACGGTGTGAGATTGACAATAATGTTGTTTTCTGGTTGTTCCCTTTAACGTTGGTAGCAACGATCGCGCCACATCATATGTACCAACGACCGGCACGATCGGTTTGCTACAATTAACGCAAGATCATCGACTCTATTACTATCTTGCTTTGTGTCAACAATATTAATTGCGGCATTGTGATCTCTGTCCATGACGCATCCACACTTACAGGTATGGGTTCGGGTGAACAGGAATTTTTTAAGGACTTCCCCGCAATTACTGCATTCTTGGCTAGTGTAAGCAGGTTCAAGGCTAAAGGCCGTCGCTATCTGCGGGACAATCCCCACAAACTGGGATTTTTTTGACCGCAATGAAGACATTTATGTACTCACGTTCATGCACCCAAATTCTTCCAGAGCAGGCAAAAAGTTAGTATTTTCGTGGTTCGATCGACTGAGCTTGATCAGTGCAAACCGTCGCAAGGGCGAGAGATTTTCCCACTGGGCTAGAGACAGCGTTTGGTTAACCGATCGAACTTTGATTAGGACGCTTTCTGGAATTGCCGTGACCACCGTCCAAGGAGGATAGGCATCGATCGCCAAATCCGTGGCCGTCTCACCCGATCGTGCATGAATGGCCTCATGGAGAAAATCGTGATAGTTCTGGATTTCTAAGGGCGTGGTGCATGGACGATCGATGAGAGCGGTGCGATCGTCAGCGGTGAAGAGACTCCACTGATGCAGCTTCAGCTTAACCCCGCAGGTATCAAGTTTAAAGCGCACCTGCATCGGAATGCACCGGAGCGACGCCACAAAATCGGCTTCAAACTTAAAAAACATGGACAAACTCCTGTCAAAAGGACATCACTCTGAGTAAGCAAGATACAATAAAGGGCTAGTATCCGAAAATACGGCTAAAGTATTTTACCGTGACCTCTTCTTTGGAGTATCGATCGCATGGGAAGAGTCGTTGGAATCGACCTAGGCACCACCAATTCAGTGGTTGCCGTAATGGAAGGAGGCAGGCCAGTGGTCATTGCCAACGCAGAAGGTATGCGGACGACTCCCTCTGTGGTAGGCATCAGCAAAGACGGCGATCGCCTCATCGGTCAGCTCGCCCGTCGTCAATCGGTGTTGGATCCGCAAAATACGTTTTACAATGTTAAACGCTTCATCGGGCGCAAACACGGGGAACTAAAACCGGAAGACAAGCAAGTTCCGTATACGGTGCGCCGGGACGAAAATAGCAATATTAAGATTAAATGTCCGCGTTTGGAGCGAGATTTTGCGCCGGAGGAGATTTCGGCGATGATTTTGCGGAAGCTGGCGGACGAAGCGGGGCGATATTTGGGCGAACCCGTGACAGGAGCGGTGATTACGGTTCCAGCCTACTTTAATGATTCCCAGCGGCAGGCTACGCGAGATGCCGGACGCATTGCTGGGTTAGATGTCAAACGAATTCTGAATGAACCCACGGCAGCGTCTCTAGCCTACGGACTCGATCGGCGTCAGAGTGAGCTGGTTTTGGTCTTTGACCTGGGCGGCGGGACGTTTGACGTGTCGATTTTGGAGGTGGGGGATGGGGTGTTTGAGGTGCGATCGACCAGTGGCAATACGCAGTTGGGCGGCGGTGATTTTGATATGGCGATCGTCAATTGGTTGGCGGAGCAGTTTCTTGAAAAAGAGGGGATAGATTTGCGGCGCGATCGACAGTCGTTGCAGCGTCTGACGGAAGCAGCAGAGAAGGCAAAAATCGAACTGTCGGGTGTGACTGTTACAGATATTAATCTGCCTTTTATTACCGCCACAGACGACGGTCCGAAGCATATTGAGACTCGGTTGACGCGATCGCGGTTTGAAGAACTGTGCAGTGAGATGGTGAGTCAGTTGCGGCTTCCGGTGAAGCAGGCGATGCGCGATGCAGGGTTTGGTCCACGAGACATTGATGAGATTGTGCTGGTGGGCGGGGGGACTCGGATGCCCATGGTGCAGGAGTTGGTGAGATCGATTCTCGGACGTGAACCCAATCAAAATGTAAATCCGGATGAAGTGGTGGCGATCGGGGCGGCGGTTCAGGCCGGGGTGCTTTCGGGGGAATTGACGGATATTCTCCTGTTGGATGTGACTCCGGTGTCTGTTGGACTAGAAACGGTTGGTGGCTTGATGAAAAAGCTGATTCCGCGCAATACAACCATTCCGGTGCGCCGATCGGACGTTTTTTCCACGTCTGAGGATAATCAAACGTCGGTGGAAATCAACGTGGTCCAAGGGGAGCGCGAAATGGCGAGTGGCAATAAAACCCTGGGCCGCTTTAAGCTCATGGGGATTCCGCCCGCGCCTAGAGGGATTCCGCAGGTTCAGGTGTCGCTGGACATTGATGCCAATGGGATTTTGCAGGTGACGGCGATGGATCGCACCACGGGCCGGGAACAGAGCATTACGATTCAGGGCGCGTCTACGCTGAGTCCGGAGGAGGTGCAACTGATGCTGCGAGATGCGCAGGTTTATGAGGAGAGCGATCGATTGCGGCGAGATAAGGTGGAGAAACGCAATCGGGCTGAAGCGATGGTGGTGCAGTCTGAGCGTCAGCTTCGGGAAGCGACGCTGGATTTTGGGATGAATTTCGTTTCAACCTATCGCAATCGGATTGAGCCGTTAAATAAGCGGTTGCGTCAGGCGTTGGCGGACAATGATGAGCGGCTGATGGACATTACGGAGGCGGACCTTAAGGATGCGCTCTCAGATTTGCAGCGCGAGGTCTACGATGAAAACCAAAAATATAAGGAGGAAGGTGGATTCTTTAAGTCCGTGAAGGACTTCTTCTTGGACGATGATGATGACTATTACGATTACAACAATCGTCGGGATTCCTATGACTCGAATCGTGGGTCCTACAATAATTACGGCAGTAATAGCTACGGTAACAACAGTTACGGAAACAATTACGGTGGCGGTAATAGCTACGGCAACAATTACGGCGGCGGGAACGCGGGATCGCTGCCTCCCAATCGTAATCCGTCCTTTGATGATTGGAGTGCGGGGAATCGTTCGGCTAATTCAGCTAATCCGGCGAGTAACGATCGAAATCCCGATCGCTATGATGATCGAGGTCGCGGGTATTCGGATTCGCGGGATACTTCGCGGGACTCTTATGATGATCGCAATGAACGCTATGACGACCGACGGGATGATCGCACGACGGATCGCTATGACGATCGAAACGATCGATCAACGCAGGAACCTCGCGCAGCTGGGTATTATGATGCTTCGGGAAGGGATTCGCGCGATCGTCCGGTGGACCGGAAGCCTCAACGATCCGATCGGCCTAATTATGATTATGACAATTGGGATGGGGATGATTGGGGGTGATTGGGGGGATTTAGGATTGATGCGTTGCTTCGCTTAACGCATCCTACGTCGGATGTGGAATGTCGGATGGGGCGGATGGCGGGATATGGTGGGATATTTCGCATGGGTTTGATGTAATTGGATGCTTTGGGATTCTTGAATTATGCAAAATTTTCGTAATTATTATGAAATCCTAGGGGTCGATCGTGATGTCGAACCGGATGAAATCAAACGCGCTTACCGTCGTCTCGCTCGGTCCTATCACCCTGATATGAATCCGGGAAACCGAGAGGCAGAAGAGAAATTTAAAGATATTAATGAAGCTTACGAAGTCCTCTCTGATGAGGAACGCCGCGCGCAATACGATAAATTTGGAAATTTCTGGAAGCAAAAAGGCTTCGCAGGCGTTAATAAAGCTTGGGATTTCTTTAAACCGAAAACAGGTGCCCCGCAACCTGAAGAAAAAGAAGAGGAGTTTAGCAATATCCGCGATTTCAATGAGTTCTTCGATACGGTGCTCAATACCCGCGAAAGCGCACGCAAAGGTGGTCGCCCCACCCGATTGCCCCGCAACAATCCACCCGGGCCCGATCGCAATTACTCCAGCAACGCCAATCCCCCGCGAGACTCGAATCGCACGCCATCCTTCAGCGAATCACGCGAGAATTTTCGGACAGATGAGCCAGTGGCTTCACGATCGGATTCACGATCACGATCGGAGGGTCAAGCTCGAAGTTCATCCCCTCAAGAGGACTGGGGACCTGAACCCAAAACCCGGAATGAAGATTGGGGTCCACCATCTCAATCTAGACCCGAATCGCAATCCCGTTCAGACTCTCGTTCAGAGGCCCAATCTCGACGTGAACCCGCGCGGGATGAATTTCAATCAGCAGCGGCTACTCCAGAACCGCGTCGTCTTCGTCCTCGTGATGCCGAAGCACAGCTTACGGTCCCTTTAGAAAAAGCCTACAGCGGCGGGAAGGAGCGAATTCGATTAGAAGATGGACGGCTGCTTGAAGTGACGATGCCGGGATTCATGCTGTCGGGGCAGCGGATTCGGCTCGAAGGCCAAGGGATCAATGGCGGGGATCTGTTTCTAACGATCGAGGTGCCGACCCATCGGTTTTATCGTCTCGATGGATTTAATCTCGTTTGTCAGGTGCCGTTGACGATTCCCGAAGCGGTGATGGGCGGCGAAATTGAGGTGCCGACGCTCGATGGCCTCGTGCGAATGAATATCCCAGCGGGGGTCAAGTCCGGCCAGCGCTACCGTCTCGCAAAGAAAGGCTATCCCAATGAATCCGGCGATCGCGGGGATCAAATCGTAGAGCTGCAACTAGTCATTCCCAAAGCCTTAAGCGATCGTGAACGCGAGCTTTACGAAGAATTGCGTCTGATCAATACCGTTAATCCACGAGTCGGACTGGTCTAGATCGCGCGCGAGGCTCACTTCATCTCCAGCCATTAAATATAATATTTTTGGGGCAGCATCCCGTATACTGTATCTTCCCTCTTTAGCCCTTCCCACATCAACTCCTATGCCGTTACCTGTTGTTGCCATTATCGGTCGTCCCAATGTCGGGAAATCCACGATCGTAAATCGTCTGGCACAAGTGCAAGATGCGATCGTATTTGACGAACCAGGTATTACGCGCGATCGGAGCTACAAGCGTGCGTTTTGGCTCGATCGTGAGTTCATGGTGGTGGATACGGGTGGATTGGTGTTTGATGACGAGACGGAATTTTTGCCGCTGATTCGAGAGCAGGCGGAAGCTGCGTTGGCTGAGGCTTGTGTCGCGATTTTTGTAGTGGATGGACGGCAGGGCTTGACGATCGCCGATGAGGAAATCGCAGGTTGGTTGCGGCTTCAGACTGTTCCGGTCGTGCTGGCGGTCAATAAGTGTGAGTCGGTGATGCAGGGTGACTTGCAGGCGTCGGAGTTCTGGACGTTGGGCCTTGGTACGCCCTATCCGATGTCAGGGATTCACGGGAACGGCACCGGGGAACTGCTTGATGATGTGATGCAATATCTTCCGCCGTCTGAAGAGGTACAAGAAGATGACGAAATCCGAGTGGCGATCATTGGTCGTCCAAACGTCGGCAAGTCCAGCTTGCTTAATGCCTTTACGGGTGAAAATCGATCGATCGTCTCCGATATTTCCGGAACGACCCGCGACACCATTGACATGAAAGTGGAGCGCGGTGGCATTCACTATCGGCTCATTGATACGGCGGGGATTCGTCGCAAGAAAAATGTCGATTACGGCGCAGAGTTTTTCAGCATTAACCGGACGTTCAAAGCCATTAGCCGATCGGATGTGGTTCTCATGGTATTGGACGCGGAAGATGGCGTCACGGATCAAGATCAAAAGCTAGCAGGGCGCATTCTTGATGAAGGTCGTGCTTGCGTGGTGGTCGTGAACAAGTGGGACATGATCGAAAAAGATTCCAACACTATCTATGAATTTGAACGGGAAATCCGATCGCGCTTTCACTTCACCGAATGGGCCGATATTATTTTCACCAGTGCCTTGAATGGTCAGCGGGTCGAGAAGATCTTTGATCTCATTGCCCCGGCTGCTGAACAGCACCGTCGTCGCATCAGCACGTCCACCATTAATGAGGTGATTGAAGATGCGGTCATGTGGCACACGCCGCCTTCGACTCGACAAGGAAAGCAAGGCAAGATTTATTACGGGACCCAAGTCAGTGCCCAGCCGCCTGCGATCGCTTTATTTGTCAACAATCCCGACCTGTTCGGCGATGGCTACCGTCGCTACATCGAACGCAAATTCCGCGAATCCTTGGGGTTCCGAGGGACGCCGATTCGACTCTTCTGGCGCGGTAAGAAAGTTCGTGATGCCGAACGGATGCCCAGCAGCATGTTGACTAATGCTAACCGAGCTACGCGGGTGAAACAGCCCAAATAGTATTTTAAATATTATTTAGACAGCATTCCAAAAAGCATCCTAAACCAGTGTTTCAAACCACGCGACGACGATTGGCGATTTGGTACACGGCAGTGACTGCGGTCCTGTTGCTCACGTTTGCAACAGGTGTATTTTTCTATGTTCGCAATACGTTAATTGAACGCATTGACGACACGTTAAACCATGTGGTGGAAGTCGTAAGCCGATCGCTCGTGATTGAGCCTGTGGAACCGCGATCGAGGTCGTTGCAGGTCAACATTGAACTGAGTTTTCGGGATAACTTTTTGGAGCAAGAAGACGATCACATCGATCTCGAATGGTTCACACAAGCAGGAGACTTAAAGTGGTCTACGTTTGTAGAGCCACCCAAGCTGACGCTCCAGACAAGCAATAGCATGACTCATCGAGGCGAAACGGTTGCCATAGACGAGGTGCGGACGATTCGGCAGGTAACGCAGCGAGTGACCCTCGGAAGGCAGGTGTTGGGGTATTTGCGGGTGAGTCATCCGTGGTTTGAGGTGACGAAGCCGATTCGGGAGTTGCTGCTTGATCTGTTGCTGTGGATTAGTGGGATGACGATGCTGGTGGGGGCGGCGGGGTGGTTTTTGTCGGGGTTGGCGATGCAGCCGATTCGGGAGTCGTACCAGCGGCTGCGGCAGTTTACAGCCGACGCGTCCCATGAGTTGCGCAATCCGATCGCGGTGATTCAAACCAATGTGCAAGTGGCCCTAAGTGAACCCGACGCCAATCCTGAGCAAGTGCGATCGCACCTTCTCGTCACCGAGCGACTGACGCGTCGGCTAGGCAAACTTGTGGACGACTTGCTTTTTCTGGCGCGGCAGGATAGTGGTATGGTGGCGGCGGCTTGGGCAGAAGTCGATCTGCGGGATCTAATTGATGAAGTTCTAGAAGAACAGGGCACGATCGCCGCTGAAAAGGGCATTGATCTGACCTTAAAAACCGATTCGTTAACGGCCATGATGGACGGCGATCGCAGTGCTTTAGCGCGAGTCTTTACTAATCTCGTGAGCAATGCAATTCAGTACACGCCTGAGAATGGAAAAATTACGCTAGAGTTACAATCTCAGAAACGTAGTACCCAATTGATTTGGCTCGTGAAAGTTATTGATACGGGAATCGGCATTCCAGAGGGTTCGCTCCCGCAATTGTTCGATCGCTTTTATCGAGTAGACCCCGCGCGATCGAAGCAATCCGGCGGTTCGGGATTGGGCTTGGCCATTGTGCAGACTATTGTCGAGAGTCATCACGGAACGATTCAGGTGGAGAGCCATGAAGGAAAAGGCACCACGTTTTCGATCGCCCTTTTGCAGGGGTAAAGGCTTTACATTCTTGAGTTCTCGTCCAAGGGTTGGGTCAAGGCTAATCCAAACGATATCTCCACGATCGGGACTGTAGGATATTTCTACCATTGTTCCTGTCCAACGGGATTTTCCCAGTCCAGTTCACAGTGGCAGTTTTCTGGGGTGATGCCTGTGAGGAGTAGCGGAGTAGATTTTCATGAGGTGAAGAAATTTCCAGAATTTCTTGTGATGGATAGGTAGACTATGAGTAGCGTTGTCAATCTCCCCCGAAAACCGTCATGTCTGATCGTACCTCTCAACTCCAAACACAACTCAAAATGCTCTATGACCAGTTGGATGGTCTTGAGATGGCGAAGGTGACTAGCCGCGATGAAGACAAAGTGATGCTTCAACAACGAATTGACTTGAAGTGGAAGGAGATTCGCGAGAAGGATGGCGATTATGTTCGATCGCTAGCGCAACAAGTGAAAAAGCAAGATTTACCCGAACCGATCGCCATCGAGATCGTGGGTGAGTTGGTAG
>JAYVVL010000387.1:0-8699 GCA_043787035.1 Synechococcales cyanobacterium | reverse complement strand
TTCCTGGTAATAGCGATTTTTACGAGCCATCATTGTCTGAAGGGCCTCTTCCGAATACGGTTTGTCGCCAACGATCTTCATTAGCGATTCGCGGCGAGAAACACCACGCAAGGCTTCATTTGCCTGCCTATCGAAGGGCAGTTCTTCTTCGTCAGCCAGTTGTTGCCAAGCTCGGTAATGATATTCGGCAGTATCGGTTAGTACCCCATCGACATCGAAAATATAGCACTGGATCGTGGGGGCCGGAGCCAATACAGGCGATAAATCAAAGTTGTGCCAAGTTCCATGCCAGTTCAATTTGAATTTAAGCCGCGTCCAAGTGGGTGGGAGATGAGGATTTGCAACAGGGACACGATCAGTTAGTTGAATCCCGGCAAAGCCGAATACGACTGCTTGCCAGACCCCGCCTGCGGAAGCCGCATGAATGCCATCGTCGGTGTTCCCGCGACTATCTTTGAGATCGACTAAGGCTGCCTGCATAAAGTCTCGATAGGCATCTGTTGTTGCACCTAGACGGCTAGCGAGAATCGCGTGAATCGATGGGCAGAGAGACGATCCATAGGTGGTGTCGGTTCGCGGCGCGTAGTAGTCCCAATTCTTCTGTAGGATTTCAGGTGAGCATTCTAGTGTGTCTCGTAGCAAGTATAGGAGCATCAGAACGTCGGGCTGCTTGAGGACCTGCGTCTGATTGGTTTCGTCTATGCCCAGTACCGCTTGAATCGATCGAGTCCGGGGTTCATAGTGGTTTAAGTTGATATCCTTAAGTTTGAAAAAACCCTCAAATTGCTCGATTAGTCCAGTTTTAGTATCCTTGGGGATATACATTTGGGTGGTGGCTGCCTCTAGCCGCAACTTTCTTGCTGGCGTGGGGTGAAGGCTGCGATCGAGTTCCATTGTCCGCGCTGGAAAGTGCTGATGTAACCAGGTATAGACGGCGATCGCTTTTTCTAGATGCCACTGCACCATTCGATTGGTATAGGCATTATTATTCACTAGCTCGTGATATTCATCGGCTCCAATGACCCCACAGATTTCATACCGTTCGCGTTTAGCATTCCACTCTAATCGACTCATCCAGAACCGAGCAGTGTCCAGGATAATTTCGGCTCCATAGTCACGCATCCAGCAATCGTCGCCTGTGGCTTGCCAGTATTGCCAGATTGCATAGGCAATATCTGCGCTGATGTGAATTTCTCGATCGCGACACCAAATTCGCACAGATTCCGCATAGGGATCGTCCAAAATTGACCAGCGGGGGGTCATCTCATCGCCCGTGGCGGCACTTTCCCAGGCAAACATTGCCCCTTGATAGCCACTATTTGCTGCTTTGCGCCGCGCTCCATCCAAAGTCTTATAGCGGTAACTCAACAAGCTACGGGCGACATTGGGTTGAGTTAGGGTGAAAAAGGGGAGGATAAAAATTTCGGTATCCCAAAAAACGTGCCCTCGATAGCCCAAGCCTGATAATGTTTTGGCCGGAACACTGACCCGACTGCTACCTGTGTTGTCGCCCGTGATGTGAGGGCAGGCACTAATTAAGAGTTGAAACAGGTTGTAGCGAACGGCTAACTGAGCTTGAATATCTCCTTCAATTTCGACATCGCTGTCCTGCCAGACTTTGTTCCATGCCTCCTGATGCGCTGCAAGCAGCACTGCATAAGCTGGCAAACTGGACAATTTAACTTGAGCCGCTTGCACAGGTCGTTCCGTATCCTGGGATGTAAATAAGGTCACAACCTTTTCCACGCCTACGATTTGCCCTGCTGTCGCGTTAAAAGCGATCGCCAAGGTGGGGCTGTCGAGTGGATTTGTTACCTGCGTTATCGAATCAGTGCCAATTGCGGTCATTTTCGCGGCCATGCCGAGTTCGATTTGGGTACTGCGGGTGCGAAGTTGAAGCCAAATTCCCCGATCGTTGGCGTAGCCTCTCCTCTGGAGAATCTCGCCTCGGTCTAATTGCTCCCAATGGTCAAAGCCTTGATTATCAGGATAAGCATTAAGACTGGATTGAATCTCAACTGTGCCATCAAAATCGATCAGCGTAATATGGCATTGCAGTCCCAACACCTCACATTCTGCCAAACTAGCAAAGCGATCGAACTTTAAATCGACAGTATTGCCAATTGGACTCCGCCAGCGGATCGATCGACTCAGGATACCGTGTTTTAGGTCCAGTTGCCGCTCGTAGTGGAGGATTTCGCCGCGATCGAGCCTGAACCGCTCTCCGTTGATTACGATTGTTAATGACAGCCAATCAGGACAATTTGCTAGCTCGGTATAAACCCCAGGCACATCGTCATAGACTCCATGCACTAAAGTGGTGGGCAACGCATGAGGATACCCTTCTTCAAAGCTGCCCCGCGTCCCTAAATAACCGTTGCCGATCGTAAAGACGGTTTCTCTCGAATGTAACTTTGTTGGGTCGAATTTAGGTTCGGTCAGCGCCCAGTTTGTATAAATTAAAGGGTCGTTAGTGAGAGTGTTCATAAGGATATTTTAGTGATGGGATGGGAGACATAATCTAATATCGGTAATTATTGATAAATCTAAAGATGAGTCGATCCCTTTGCGGAGGTCTTTCACCTGATTAATGCTCTTATTTTAAATTGATGGTGTCTACCCAACGTTCTGAGTAGACACGGAAACATTTTCCTAGTATCGGGCGGCGTAAATCAATCCTCACCCTAAAATCCTCTCCCTGGGGGGAGGGGGAATTTACGTCTTAAACTACTAGATCCATGCGATCGAAATAACATGAAGGCTAGATCGAGGGTACTGGAACGGTTACTTTATCATCTGGTGTCCAAATTGATGTGTCACCGCTGCCAAAAAAGCCATCGAATTTGGTCACACTCACATCTCCAGACACGTTAACTTTGCACGCCAGTCTCCGCTCTTGGTGACTAGAATGAGTTGGCAAAAACATCCAGATCTTTTCGAGTATGGTGGGTTTAGAAACTTCACCCTCAACTCGAACGACGCAAGCACCACATAATCCATTCCCATGACAGTTTAGGTCTTTCGATCCCTCATTAAAGAGATCGATGTCTTGAGCCAGCAATGCCTTACGTAGATTCGTTCCTGCGGCAACTTCAAAAGTCTTGCCTTCAGCTATAATTTGTGGCATGTTAGAGTTCCTTTAGGTGTAGTAGTTTTGATGTTGAAGTGACGACCGACTCATTAAATAGACTATGTTGTGATATCGATCGGTTAATGACAGCTTTTTGCTGTCCACTCCTCAAATTAACAGAGCCGTGATTGACTTAGTGTATGAAATGTATAAGTTGAATCAGTAAGGAACAAAACGTTATTATTCTTAGCCAAGCTCAACTGCACTGTAGCCGCGTGACAATGCCATCAATTAGCTTGTACAAAAATTTTCTCAACATAAGAGATTTGTTTTCCAAACACTTTAATTAGGACGATCGATTTCATCCGCATAGCACTGACCTTTAGATTGAGGCAGCAAGTTAGCTTTTCTGACATTGCTGATTAGAGCTGATTAGAGGAATGAATCGACAGCTAGAGTCTCTGATTTTTTATTCTAAATTAGATAAAGTTATCCCTTATTCATCAACGCTGCTTTTTTATATCTAAATACGGATCTTTGTATTGAGGCACCGATGTCTAAAGACTCATCTTTATATATAAACAAAGATATCTAAAGACGGATTTTTTCATGGAGGTATAGCAGAAAGCGGCTAGGTTCATAAAATTCGCTATCCTGGTAGACAGAAAGCTGCTTATCGAAAAAACAGATGGACTGTTCCTCGTACAACCCGTTGCGATGGAATATGTCACAGAACGATTTATACAGCAAGTTTGTACGGCATTTGAGACTGTTCAGATCGATATCTTACGGAGTTATACTTTAGTGCAAGTTCACGCAAAAGATGATGTGCGAGAGATTCAACTGCGATGAGTTATGCAACCTGTGATTGAACGGCTTCTGTATCGATTTGGGAACATGTCATTGACTTTTCAGATATCGTTGTGCAGTGAGCCGACCTGCCGCAGGTCAATCGCTTAAAAACTATATTAGGAGAATAACTCGATGATCACCGTTCACCACTTAAACAACTCTCGCTCCCAGCGTGTGCTTTGGCTGCTAGAAGAACTTGGACTCTCATACGAAATCAAATATTACGAACGTGACCCCAAAACGATGTTGGCTCCCGTATCGCTCCGTGAAGTCCATCCACTCGGTAAATCACCTGTGATTACGGATGGCGAACTAACTCTGGCTGAATCTGGAGCCATTATTGAGTACCTAGTCAAACACTATGGCAACGGACGATTAAGACCTGCTCCAGATACGCCAGAATATCTGCGCTACACCTACTGGTTGCATTACGCGGAAGGTTCTGCCATGCCACCGCTTTTGCTAAAGCTTATCTTCAATCAAATTGAGAAGAGTCCAATGCCATTTTTCGCCCGCCCGATCGCCCGATCCATTGTAAATCGCGTTAACAGCTCGTTTATTGAACCTCAGATCACACAACACCTCGATTATATGGAGTCAGAGATTGGGAAGAGCGCATGGTTTGCTGGCAACGAGTTCACCGCAGCCGATATCCAAATTAGTTTCCCACTAGAGGCAGCAGCAGCGCAGGCTGAACTAAATGCAAGTCGCCCAAAGCTCATGGCATTCTTGAACCGTATTCATGAACGTCCGGCTTATCAACAAGCGCTAGAGCGGGGTGGTGCTTACACGCTTTTGAGCTGAGCCGGATTCAGAGTCCCCTTACTTTAGAGAGTGCCATCGGGTTTCCAGCAACCGGTCGATCGCACTCTCTAACCCAGTATTGTGTCTCCAGCCAACATAGCCGCCAAAGCAGTAATCTCCCGCAGCATTTTGCAAGAACACATGCTTAACGCCGATCGGATTGTGCCAAAGCCAGAGCCGATCGCCGTTGGGAAGAGGTTGAGAGTCTTTGGCTTGTTTGAAATCGTTGGGTGAAGCATCGGTCATTCCGGGGACCGATCGCAGAAGGGCAATGGTGCGATCGATGGAAGAAGCTTCAAGTTCGGGTTTGGGGAACCGTACCTCACTCCAAAACCCCTGAATCGCTTCATCTGCTGCTCCGCAAAATCTCAGCCTTGCATGGTTCACGCCTTTAATCAAGACAAA
The DNA here is from genome assembly GCA_043787035.1 of Synechococcales cyanobacterium. Classification (GTDB taxonomy): domain Bacteria; phylum Cyanobacteriota; class Cyanobacteriia; order Leptolyngbyales; family Leptolyngbyaceae; genus JAAFJU01. Next base: position 3,568 of record JAYVVL010000387.1, on the reverse strand, counting down.
ATGCGCATGTTTAAACTGTGTGGTTTGCACCAGCACCGTGCCGTCGCCGCTGCCGTCATGTCGAAGGTCTCCGGCCACAATCAGCGTTGGAATTACCCTTGCAATGGCTTCAGCGAGATGTCTTCGATCGCGGCCTAGTTCATCGGCGATCGCAAACTTCATGATGCCCAAGGGATCCGCCATCTTCGCCAAATGTGCCCCTCCAATGGGAGAACCGAGTAAAATAAATGACTCTACCCGAGACCACCATTCAGGATGTCGCGTCAGCAATTCGGTCCAAATCACCCCGCCTAATGACATGCCTAAGATCCGAATGGGTGTATTGGGATGGGCGGCAATTTCGCGGAGGGCGATCGCCTCTACCTTAGCGATTAGCGGCTCCATGGAGAAAATGGTATTGAAATAGCCCAAATCTGGCGCAATAATTCGGGACTGCGTGTCGCTCGATCGCTGAGCAACAGCCGCCATGGGTTTGCACGTGTCTACCATTCCATGCTGAGAGAAGATGAGATAGCTCGGGTTCGGTGTCATCGCTAAAACCAATGCTGATTCATTAAATTCTCATTCACACCAGTGTGCCCCAAAGTCCAGAGTCTTAATGAAGACGCTAGCCCAATTTTTCAAATGTCTTGCCATTGACGTCTTACTGGCGAGGACTTTCGGTTGGAATATAACGTGCGCCTCGTCCGCCGTCAGACCTGCGGCGATGCAGGAGTTCGAGCTGTCCACCATATTCTTGAATTAGCGCCAACTGCCGCAAGTACAATCCTCGAAAAGAATTTGCGAACAGTAACACAAAAATAGCAACACCGAGTCCCGATGCCGTCGAAATTAGGGCTTCGCTGACGCCGCCCGTGACTTCTATGGTGTTTTTACCACCCGCTGTACCGAGAGTTAGGGACGCAAACGATCGAATTAACCCCAGAACTGTCCCGAGCAACCCGAGCAGCGGCGCAAGGCTGATGATGGTTTCAAAAGTGGTGCTGAACCGTTTGAGAAGTGGAATTTCAGATTGAGCGGCACTTTCTAGCGCGAGGCGAAATTCTTCGGGGTTGGCTTGGTCGAGTTCTAGGGCCGCGAGGAAAATTCGGGCGAGGGGCAGATCCGTATTTCTTTCCAGTAGATTAAGGGCGCTGCTAGAATTTTTACGGTAGAGATGCAACGTTTCACGCACCACGCGATCGCTCCGCTTGAGCACTTTGGACCAAAAGATTATCCGCTCTAGGATCAATGCAACCGCTAGGATAGAAAACCCCAGAAGCGGGTACATCACTTCCCCACCTGCGGCAAACCAATTACCAGATTCCGCTGACATCCGTATTTCCATTGAATTTACGCCTTAGACAGCTTACCAGCTATTCTGATAGAAACCGCAAGGTGTGGAGTGTCTGAAATGTCAAGCCGATCGAAAAATGATTAAACGCAAGCGCTATATTGCCTTAGGAATCTGTGTCTGCGGGCTGTTACTGCTGTTAGGGACTCGATTGACCGTCGCAAATCCATTGTCTATGGCGTCGCCGCTTCCCTCATTAGTGCGATCGTCCGCGTTGTCTCTGCAAAATACGAGTCCCGTCGCCCTCCCGACCCTCTCGATCGCCAAACCAAAATCCGCCTCAAAACTATCATCTAAGACCGCTGCCAAATCGCCCGCCAAACCGCTAGGGAATGCTTCATTAGCTCAGAGTTTGCCTCCTGAGCAGGGCGACGATGTTCATCGGCTAGGGGATACGCGGTGTATTGAAAGGCCCGATCGGCCTCGTGGCTTGACAAAACAGGAATTAGCGCCCCTCGCATTCACATTACCGCTAACCCGATTTCGATCGACCGCGACTACTGCTACGACTCAAGAATCCGTAGTGCTAGCCCATCCTAGTAATTTTGGCTGGCGGTTTCTGCGGGATGTATCAGGTCAGGTCCTTCAGAATGCGCCGATCGTCGTACTCCATGAGACGGTAGGATCCTACGAATCTGCGATCGCTTTGTTCACGACGCCTCATGACGACGAAGACGAACAGGTGAGCTATCACGTACTGATTCGGGAAGATGGCAAAATTGTCTATACGGTGCCTCCGACTCGTCGGGCTTACGGGGCTGGAGATTCAGTGTTTGTAAATTCCGATCGCCAAGAAGAATCGGTGAAAACGAATCCAAACTATCCTCCGTCCGTCAATAATTTTGCCTATCACCTTTCGCTGGTGTCTCCCGAGGACGGCTATGATAGCGATGCCGCAGGCCATAGTGGCTACACCCGATCGCAGTATGAGTCTTTGGCTTGGCTAATCGCGAAAACTGGAATCTCAGAAGATCGCATTACCACGCATAAACTGGTCGATCGGTCCGGGAGTCGCCGCGATCCGCGCAGTTTCAATGTGCCTTATTTTCTAGAACGACTTCGCAGTTATCCCTCCAGCAAAGACATTGCGATCGGCTGTGGCTTTTGATGAATGAAGTGAGAGATGAAAGTTAGGTTGCGTGATCCAGTAGCGGGTAAAAATGTCCTACTGGGCCTTGACCCGAGCCGATCGCCAGGGAGTGTTCGAGGGCACGGGTGACGTAGGTTTTGGCATCTTGGACGGAGACGCTAAGAGATTTACCGAGGGCAAGGTTAGCGGTAATGGCGGCGCTGAGGGTGCATCCGGTGCCGTGGGTATGCTTTGTGTCTACGCTGGAGTTGCCGAGGACCGTGAGGGTGTCACCTGCTACGAAGACGTCAATGCCTCTGAGCGATCCGGTCATGCCTCCGCCTTTGACAAGGACGGCACGGCTCCCGAGGTCAAGAATTTTTTGGGCAGCAACCTTCATGTCGTTGAGGGTGTGGATGTCGAGACCACTCAGGATTTGAGCTTCATAGCGATTAGGGGTGATGAGGCAGGCGCTAGGGATGAGGTGACGTTGGAGGGCGGCGATCGCATCATCGCTGATCAGACGTGCTCCGGTGCGGGACACCATAACCGGATCGACGACGAGATTAGGCAGTTTGAGTTCGCAAATTCGGGCGGCAACGGCTTCGATGATTTCAAGGTTAAGCAACATACCGGTTTTGGCGGCTTGGATGCCGATGTCGCTGATGACAGCATCCATCTGGGCGATGACGGCTTCAGGTGGGAGCGCATCGATGCGGGTGACGCCAAGAGTATTTTGCGCCGTGATGCAGGTGAGCGCGCTGGTGCCATGGACAAGGTGAAATGCAAACGTCCGCAAGTCTGCCTGAATTCCTGCCCCGCCGCCGCTGTCTGAGCCTGCGATCGTCAGTGCGACCTGAACCATAGCTTGACCTTGAAATGGGATTGAACTGCTCTAAATTATGGCTGCTTATGGCTTAGCTCGTGACTAAGATTTTAGGTTCGGCGCAATGAATGACTTCTCCGGCATAGCGAAGGCTAATGGACTGGACTCCGACAATCATGCGAGTCATTTCAGCGAAATAATCCCAGTTTTCCATCAGGACGTCTACCATCCAAGGCTCACAGCAGTGAATGGAAAGACACTCATGTTTGACGCTGAGTTGGCAGAGTCCGAGGGGATGAAGAAAAATTCGGCGTAACCGCTTCAATTGACGCTGGCTTAA